>CALQQQ010000102.1 GCA_943332745.1 Opitutus sp. GAS368
AGAGCCGGCGGGGGCTCTTTTCAGCCGGAATGGGCGCACCACTGCGAGTATAGCTCAGCGTCGGCGAGCCATCGCTGACCATCGCGAGAGGTAAAGAAGGGTAGCGCGTGGCTGCGCCGATGTGTTCGGCGGCCAGCTGGTCTAGGGAGACCCAGTTACGGAAGCCACCCCGATCAGGGTGTGGCGTACCCGTGAGAAAACACTTCTCGGCGGCATGCCCACCCGTCACGCCGGGCAGGCTCACGCCGGAGAACACCGTCATGCGTTCACGATGCGTGGCCAACTTCTGGAGATAGGCTGGCAGGGCGAAATCGCGACCGGCTTTCTCAGGGAAGAAGAACTGTGGCATGATGCCCATGTTCGTCTGAATACAGACCATGCGCCGGGGAATCTTGGCCTGCGCCGATTCCTTCGCGAAGGCGGGCATCATGGCATCCAGCAACGGCAAAGCGATGCCGGCACCGGCGGCCCGGAGGAAGGTGCGCCGGGAAAGAGAACGGTGGAGGCCGAGTTGGATTTTATTCATAAATAGGATTTATTTTATGGGGTGTTCGAGCCCGCGCACCTTCTTAAGGGCAGCAAGCAAAGTTTGGTGGTCGGTCTTGGCAGGATCAATCCGGGCGCTGATGAGTCCGTCCTTACCCACCGTCGCAATCTCGACCCCCTCGAGTTTGGCGATGCTATTATAAACAGCGAAACGACACCCGCGGCAGTCGAGGATAGGCGGGCGGAGCTGAACCAAGGTCGCCTTCTCAGCTGGGATACCTGCCAGAGGCTTTAGGGCGAACGTCCGGATCGAAGCGGCGCCGAGGAGGGAGTCTAAGCGCTGGGCAAGCTGTTCTTCCGTGGGCGGCTTCTTCGCATTATAACTCGTCATGACCAAGGCGGGGTCCAGCCGCCAGACCGCGACCGTCGAAGCGTAATCCACCTGCACTAACTCGACCCCAGGGAGGGTCGGGACGACTTGCTTGAGATCGTCCACGCGGGATGGTTCAAAAAGCCCGACAACCCGGCGAGAAATCTCCACCGCCGGAGCGGCGTTTAAATCGACCGCCAGACCGGCGACGAAGAGCGAAGCGATGACGAGGGATGAAATCAAAGGACGCATCGGTCAGCGAGTCTGGAAAAGGGGGCTGCGGACCAGTTCATGGATGAGGGTCCGCACGCCGCCGCCCTGGGCTTCGGTGCGGGCCACGATTTCAGCCAAGGCGGTGCGGTCGCCGAAGGATAATGCGCGACCCGTGGAGTAAACCGTCAGTTGCTCGGCAAGATTACGCAGCAACTGTTGGCGATCATTGGCGAGGAGTTCCTTGAGCTGCAGAATATCGGTAAACTTACGACCGTCAGGAAGTTCGCCGCTGGCATCCACCTTGGGGCCCAACTTGAAGTCGATTTTGATGCGCGGATCGATGCTGCCCCGCTCGGGCACATCTCCTTCGCCAATGCTCCGATAGCGGCCGCGCTGTCCGCCGATCACATCGAAGGACTCGAGGGCGAAGCCAGCCGGATCAATCCTCGTATGACAAGAGGCACACGCTGGATCGGCGCGATGTTTCGCTAGCTGCTCCCGGATAGTAGTGGCGCCTTGGATGTCGGGCTCTACGGCGGGGACATTGGCGGGCGGTGGCTCCGGCGGGCGACCCAGCAACCGCGCCATCACGAACGTGCCACGCACCACGGGTGAGGTCGACGTCCCGTTGGCGGTGACCTTCAAGAGGGCGGCTTGGGTGAGCAAGCCGCCGCGAGCACAACCCGCCGGGAGCGTAACCTTGCGGATTTCCGGGCCGCTGACGCCCGTGATTCCATAATGCACGGCGAGCCTTTCGTTGAGCATCGCGAAATCCGAACGCACCAGGAAACTTGCGTCGAGATTACGTTCCAGCAATTCGCGGAAATAGGCGCGGGTCTCTGCGACCATTGAATCCTGGAGGTACGGATTGAATTCCGGGTAGAGTTTCTTGTCGGGATCGTTCACGCCGATGGAGCGTAGCTTCAGCCATTGCCCCAGAAAATCTTCCACGAACCGGTCGGACTTGGAATCCTTGAGCATCCGCTCAATCTGCTGGTCGAGCACCTTGGGATCGCGGATCTGACCAGAGGTAATCAGGCCGGCCAGCACCTCGTCCGGTTGCGAATTCCAGAGAAAGTAGGAGAGGCGTGAGGCGAGCGCATAATCATCCAGCTTTCCGGGGGCCTCGACGTGGTAAAGAAAGTCGGGAGAGCACAGCGCGGCGCGATAGACCCACCGCATCGCCGTCTCGAAGCAGTCGCCGGCCTTCACCCGCAGGGCGAATTGAGCAACGTATTGGGCCCGCGTTTCGGCCGTCACCGGACGACGAAAAGCCTTGGGCAGAAAATCGGCCAGAAGTTTGTCTGCATCAACCATCGGAGAAGTACTGGCGACCGACCAGATGCCCTTCTCGGGTTCCGGCCGATTACGGGGGCCGATAACCTCTTGCCGTCGCAGTACGCGCACTGGAGGGCGCTGGGCGGACTTAGGGTCAGGCCTGATTTCCGAGATAGGCAGCGAACCGAAAAGCAGCTGGTGGCTCCGCGGAGGCCACACGTCATTGAACGGGCCCTCGATGTCGACCCAGTCACTGACCACGCACGGCCCGGTATAGCCCATGGTGCGACCCACTGGGCCGTAATTACCAATGCGATAAAGCCTGATCGGAGCGAGGGACGCGGCATTAAAGCCGATGGTCTCCTTTTCGTTAAACCAAACATTCATCTCGTGGACCTTTGATTCGAGCGAGGGGGCGGCGAAATAGCCGAGCACATAGCTCGGGTGCTGCCCGCCGAGGCCACGTTCATTGAACTGGACGACCGAGAGTCGGGCCGCCTCCACGCCGCGAGCCGGGCGAACCTCACCCTTATCCCAGGTGAGACTCCAAAAGGAGGCCCGGATACGATAACGGCCCGGATACAATGCGGCGAAATGTTGGAAGTAAGCGTTCCATGCATCATCTTCATGGCGAAAGACCCCCACGCTGCTCATACGATCAAAAATCCCGATTTGCTCGTGGGCACCTTGGTCGACGTGGGCATACGCGCCAGCCGGCGGGAAGACCGGATCAGGTTTCTTGTCGCGGAAGAGCATCGCATCGCCGGTCATCAGCAAAATATCTGGCTGGTAATTACGGGCTAACGAGAGCCGCACCAACGAGGTAGCGGGAGCGATCGGGCGGGTCGCGATGGCCATGTTCAAGACGGTATCGGCGGCCTCGATGTAGCGGGCTAAATTAACATGAGAGATATCCAGTGCGTCGCTATTGTTGTCAAAACCGTGGGCGGAGCCATCTACCGGCAGGGCAGCCCGCACCGCGATACCCGGGAGAGCAAAAAGATCTCGGACGGTGTTCTCATACTCGGCGCGCGTCATCCGGCGTAGCGTCGTCCGACCACCCCCGACTTGCTTCGCCGTCTCGGCTTGCAGAAGGGCCCGGGATAAAACCGACTTCACCGCGACGACGTCCGCCACTGGCGGGCGGGCCTTTTTCTTGGGCGGCATCTCGCCGGACTCGATCCGGTCGTGGATCTTCAACCAGTGGCTGAAATTTTCGGTGTCCGTAAACTGGTCGCGTAATGCCGTGAGATCCAGATTCCCTTTTTTCGTTTCCGCATCGTGACACCCCGTGCAGTGTGCCTCTAAAAACGGTTGGATAGCCGGCTTGATGGGCTCAGCCGCGGCTGCACCGGAAATCAGCAATCCTAGACAGGCGGTCAGCAATAAAAAGGGACGGAAGAAGGTCATGAAGGAAGGCGATGGCTAGCATCCTCAAAAGAAGCAGAATCGCAGTGGGGCAGTCCGAACAAATTTGCCCTCCGGCCCACACTTTGCTATATAAATATAGCCTACCCCCGAGGTCAGCGCCGGGCCCGCTTTGACGCCTTAGCCTTATCGACCGTCGCTTTCTTTTTCTTCACCGAGGCGGGCTTTTTATTGGCGACGGCCTTGGCGGGGGACTTCTTCTTTAGGACTGGCTTGGAATTCTTCGGAAAAAGCTTCTTGGCGGGGCTTTTCTTGGCCGGGACGCGCTTAACTTTAGCCTTAACAACGACCTTCTTCGCGACGGGTTTCCTGGCGGCAGGCTTCTTCACGGCCTTTGCCTTCGCAGGCTTAGCCTTGGTGGGCTTGGCCTTCGCTGGCTTCTTGGTGACGACCTTGGCGGCAAAGACCTTCGCCAAGCGCTTGGCCACGGCGGGTTCGACGTAAGGAGCGGGTGCCTTCGGGCGCTGATCGACCGGGCCTTTCACGGCGGCCCAGAGCTTGTCGCGGAATTCCTGGATGCCTTCCTGCGAATAACAAGAGATCGGGATGACCATGTCCTTCACGCGCTCTTGGAACTTCTTCAGCTTCGCGGCGGCGGCCGGAAGGTCCATCTTGTTGGCGACGATGATGCGCGGCTTGGCGGCGAGGATTGGTGAGTAGAGGCGGAGTTCGCGCTCGAGGATGCGGTGATCATCCCACGGCTCGCGATTTTCGCTGCCAGCCATGTCGATAATGAAGACCAGCAGCGAGCAACGCTCGACGTGGCGGAGGAACTGGTGCCCGAGGCCGCGGTTCTCGTGCGCGCCTTCGATGAGGCCCGGAATGTCGGCCATCACGATGCGGTCGAAGCGGTCGGTGTAGTCGATCACACCCACGTTGACGTGAAGGGTCGTGAACGGATAGGGCGCCATCTTCGGACGGGCGGCCGTGAGGAGATTCGTCAGCGTCGACTTGCCCGCATTCGGGTAGCCCACGAGGCCGATGTCGGCGATCGTCTTGAGCACGATGCGGAAGCTGCCTTCTTCGCCCGGGTAGCCGGGAGTGGTGCGACGCGGGGCCTGATTGACCGAGCTCTTGAAGTTCATGTTGCCCATGCCGCCCTTGCCGCCGGCGAGGAGCACGACGCGTTCGCCGTGTTCGGTCAGCTCGGCCACGAGACGGTTGGAGCCTTCCTCGAGCACCTGCGTGCCCGGAGGCACCGGCAAGATCAGGTCGCCACCATCGGGACCGGCGCACTGGCGGCCCATGCCCGGAGCGCCGTTGCGGGCGCGGCGGTGCGGCTGCCAGCGGTAGGCCTGGAGGTCGCCTTCGTTACGGTCACAGAGCAAGACGACGTCGCCGCCCTTGCCGCCGTTACCGCCGTCGGGTCCGCCCTTCGGGATGAATTTCTCACGACGGAAGCTGACGCAGCCGTGGCCGCCGTCACCGGACTTCAGTTCAACCTTGGCTTCGTCGATA
>CALQQQ010000103.1 GCA_943332745.1 Opitutus sp. GAS368
CGGGTCGCCTCTACGCCACGGCGCGTTTCACGGCCGCCGCCACAACCACTAAGCCCCTCCTGCTCACTGGCGTGAAGGCCGCGTGGCTCGACGGCAAGGCCATCGAATTGAAGGCCGGCGCCTCCGCCGCCTCGATCCCCGCCGGCAACCACTCGCTGACGGTTGAAGTCGATGGCAACGCCCCTTACTTCAAGGCACAGTGCGACGACGCCAGCTTCCTCGGCGACTAATGCCCCAGTTCGCGCTCATCCTGCTTGCTCTCCTCGTCGCTGGCTGCGGCGAGACTTCCCTCACCCCGGTCATCAGCCCCGAAGCCCTGCGCCAAAAGGCGGCGGCGTGCCGACTCGAAGGAAAACAAGCCGAAGCCGAGGCTCTACTCGCCCAAGCCATCGGACTGCAACCGGTCGCCACCCGCGACCAACGCGCCACCGCAGCCGACCTGCGCCGCGAACTTGCGAGCCTGAGGATGGCGGCCGACGATCTCGTCCGGGCCGAACAACTTTACCTCGCGGCGCTAGCGTTGCTCGAAGCTCCTCCACGGGGCCCCGACACGGCCATCGTCAACCTCCGCACCCAACTCGCTGGACTCTACTATCGGCAGTCGCGCCTCGACGAGGCTGCCCGCTTCTATCGGTCGGTGCTCGCACTGGAGATCACCGCACTCGGGGTCGACCACCCCGACGCGCTAGGTACCATGAGCATCCTCGGCGGCCTAGAACTTAAGCGCGGCAATTTCACCGAGGCCGAAGCCCATTTCCGTCATCAGCTGACCGGCGTGCAAAAACTACACGGCGTCGAGAAGCGCGAAAGCGCCGCTGTCCTGGATAACTTGGCTGAAGTCCTCGAAAAAGCGTGTCAGGCCGTTCCGGCCACGAAACTCCGCGAAGAAGCCCGCCGCATCCGCCACAAGCTCTGCGACGAGTGCTAAAGGGGCGTCACCCCTTGCCGCCGGGCCCCAGCGGGGCATAACAGAGGGGAACGCCCTTTCGCCGATTGGGAATTATTTTCGTTTGCGCCGCCCCACTTGACAGACACCCCTTGACACCCGTGGCCCGTATTTCTCGCAAATCCATCGACGAACTCCGCCAACGGGCCGACATCGTCGCGCTCGCCGGGGATTACACCCAGATGAAGCAGCGCGGTCGCGACTGGTGGGGCCTCAGCCCGTTTAAGTCCGAGAAGAGCCCTTCGTTCAAGGTCAACCCAGAGACCGGCCTCTGGTACTGCTTCTCCACCCAGCAGGGCGGCGACGGCTTCAAGCTCGACTACGAGAGCGGCGGTGACGGCAAGAACGAGAAATCCTTCCGCGGTCAACTCCTCGAAATCCACGAACTCGTCACCGACTACTGGCGTCGCTGCTTCCTCGAGGACCCTGTGCACGGCGAGTGGATCCGCGACTACTGGACGCAGAAGCGCAAGTTCTCCCTCGAGGTCGCCGACGACTTCGGCATCGGCTTCGCGCCCGTCGACGACTCCAAGCTCATCCCCGGCCTACTCGCCAAGGGCTACGGCAAGGACGCCCTCGCCCAGACGGGCCTATTCTTCGGCGTCGACCGCGTGCCCGACCCGCTTCGCTGGCGCTGCCGCTTCCGCGGACGCCTGATCATCCCCATCCGCGATATCCAGGGCCGCGTCATCGCGTTCACCGCGCGTACGCTCGACATCACCCCGCAGGACGACCCGTCCCGCGAAGCGAAATACGTCAACTCGCCCGAGACCGAACTCTTCAAGAAATCACGGACGGTGTTCAACATCGACCGCGCGCGCATGACGCGCAAGGACGCCGATCCGTTCGTGCTCGTCGAAGGCCAGCTGGACGCCATCCGTTGCCACTCAGCCGGCATCCCCGGTGCCATCGCCGCCCAAGGCACCGCCGTCACAGAGGAACACATGCAGCAGCTGCGCCGTTTCACGCAGCGCCTCATCGTCTTCCTGGATTCCGATGCCGCCGGCCAGAAGGCCGCGTTGCGCCTGCTGCCCATCGGCCTCCGCGAAGGCCTCGACATCCGCTTCCTCTCGCTTCCGGGCGGCAAGGACCCCGATGAGTATTTCTCGACACACGACGCCGCTGGCTGGGCCGGGCTCGTCTCGGGCGCCCGGAGTGCGATGCAGTTCTGCGTCCAGTCCCTCGTCCCCGAAGGCTCGGTGAATCTACCCCTCACCAGCCGACTTAGCCTCTTGGAAGCCATCTTCCCCATCGTCGAACAGGCCGGCGCGGAAGAAATCGTCCGCGAAGCCCTCAACGAAGCCGCCCGGCATGCGGGCATCGGCATCCGCGAGATGCACATGGCTTACGAACGCCACCGTGCCCAAACCCAATCCCAGCGCCCCGCCGCTCAGCTCGGCGGCCCCGCCAGCGCCGACGCCACCCCGGTTGTCAAGGGGGGGGGCTTGACAACCTCGGAGGAAGATTTGATACTGTTCCTCCTGCGGCATGATTCCTACTTCGTCCCCATCGCCCAGTCCCTGCCGCTCGAGTGGATCGATCAATCCGGCCGCGGCGGCCAACTCCTGATGGCCCTGCTCAACGAGGCCGCCCATGGACACTTCGCTGGCCTGCGCGAAGCAATCAGCACCCTGGATGACGAACTGCGCACCGAAGCCGCCCGCCTTTCCGCCGAAAGCTATGCAGGCCGCGACGACGAGAAGGACATCCTGCCCCGCGCTAACAGCATCCTGAAATCCTTCCATAGCCGCCACGTCCAGTCCCTGATGCGCAGCCTCGACGCCCGCATCGCCTCTACTCCCCGCGACGACGTCGCCACGCTCAACCAACTCCAGTCGGAAAAAATCGCCCTGCGTAAATCGCACGCGACCCCTCCGTCGCTCACCGCCGCCTAACTTTCCCAAGATGCCCGACAAGAAGAACAAGAAGACCACCGACAAGCCGGCCAAAGCCTCCAAACAGGCCAAGCCCATCGTCAAAGCCCCGGCCAAGGTCGGCCCCAAGGCTGCGCCCGCCGCAAAGACGCCCGTAAAGGCTGCCGCCGGCAAGGCCGTCCCAGCGAAGACCGCCGCAAAGGCCGTGGCTCCCAAGGCCGCGCCGACCGTCAAGGTTGCCGTGACCGCCGCGAAGGTTGCTGTGACCGCCGTGAAGGCGCCCGTGAAGGCCGCCGCGCCCGTCAAGCCGATCACGAATCCGGTCGTCAGCCGCGACATCAACGAGAAGGTCCAGCAACTTGTCAGCCTCTCGAAAAAGAACGGCTTCGTGACCGTCCAGAACATCAACGAGATTATTCCCGACAGCGCCACCGACCCGGAGCTGATTGAGAATATCATGAACATCCTGGACAATCTCGACATCAAGCTCCTCGACGACGACGAGGTCGAGACGTACCGCAAGAAGGTCGAGGACTCCGAAGAGGAAGCCGCCCGCACCGTCCCAGCCGACGCCCCTTACGATCCCTTCAATGTCTACCTAAAGCAGATGGGCCACAAGCCGCTGCTCACCCGCGAGCAGGAAGTCGAGATCTCCAAGCGCATCGAGGATGCCGAAGTGCGCGCGCAAGAATTCCTTTTCTCGTGCTGGCTCACCCTGCCCTACCAGCTCGACCTCGGCCTTAAGGTCCTCCGCAAGGAAGAGCGCTTCGACAAGGTCGTCATCGACAAAAAGGTCGAGTCGCGCGACGCCTATTACAAGATGCTTCCCAAGGCCACCGAGGAGTGTACCAAGCTCAAAGCCAAACTCGACAAGGCCTGGCAGAAATACCTCGATGAAGCCGACGCCCCGAAGAAGGCCAAGTCACGCGAAGCCTACCGCAAGATCGAACTGACCCCTAAAGAAGGCTGCAAAGACATCCTTCGAAAGTTCTGCTTCAAGATGAAGCTCTTCGAGGAATGGCTCGAACTACCGGACATCAAGGGCGACATCGACGACTCCCGCAATCTCGTCGAACCGACCATGGTTGCCCGCGGCCCGGTCCGCGCCAAAAAGGCCATCAAGCCCGAGATCTCCGCCACCCGTACCCGCGAGATCGAGCTTCGCTGGCGCCTCACGCCGACCGAACTACTCCACCTCGCCCGTAACGTCCGTAAGCACCTCGACGAGGCCCAGCGCGCCAAGACCGAGATGGTCGAGCATAACCTCCGCCTCGTGATCTCCATCGCGAAGAAGTACCAGAACCGTGGCCTGCTCTTCACCGACCTCATCCAGGAAGGTAACATGGGCCTCGTGAAGGCCGTTGAGAAATTCGAATACCGTCGGGGCTATAAGTTCTCCACCTACGCCACCTGGTGGATCCGCCAGGCGATCACCCGCTCCATCGCCGACCAGGCCCGCACCATCCGTATCCCGGTCCACATGATCGAGACACTCAATAAGGTGATGCAGGTCCAGAAGCAGCTCACACAGGAACTCGGCCATGAGCCGACCGCCGAGGAAGTCGCCAACGAGATGAACATGGCGATCGATCGCGTGCAGCAGATCATGAAGATGGCCCAGCAGCCGATCTCCCTCCAGTCGCCCGTCGGCGACGGCGAGGACACCTCGCTCGGTGACTTCATCGAGGATAAGTCCGCGGAGAACCCTTCCGATACGGCCTCCACCCGCCTCCTCCGCGAAAAAATCGACTTCGTGCTGCGCTCGCTTGCCGAACGTGAAAAAGAAGTCCTGATCCTCCGCTTCGGCCTCCTCGACGGCGTCCAGCGCACGCTCGAAGAAGTCGGCCGCCACTTCAAGGTCACCCGCGAACGTATCCGCCAGATCGAGGCCAAGGCGCTCCGCAAGATGCGTCACCCGACGCGCATGCGTCAGCTGCAGGGCATGTTCGAAGGCGAACTCGATACCTCCGGCCCCGGCTTCGACCAGTTCATCTCGGAAGAAGACAAGGCCGAGCAGACCCCGGGTCCGCTCTCACCGGGCGGTCTCCCCGGCGGACTCCCGCCGAACTCTGCCTTGGCCGCCTTCATCGGTAAGCCGCCCGAAGGTCCCGGCGCTTCCAGCCGCGAGTGAACCACTTCCGCCCATTCTGTCTGCTGCTAGCGCTGCTGACAGGCTGCGCCGCGACCAAGACGAAGCCCGCCGAGGAGCCGAACCCGTTCGTGCTCCCGGCCGGTTCGCCGCGCAACGTGCGCATCGGCTTCGTTCAGGGCTACCCGCTGACTAGCCTCTCGGTTCCGATCCTCCTCCTCCCTGGCACCGTGGTGCAGGATAAGATGATTGTGGTCTCTCGCGACCCCCGCCTCAACCCCACGGC
>CALQQQ010000104.1 GCA_943332745.1 Opitutus sp. GAS368
CCGCCCGTCGTCTGCGTGCTCGGCCACGTCGACCACGGCAAGACCACCCTCCTCGACTTCTTCCGCAAGACCAACGTTGTTTCAGGCGAAGCTGGCGGCATCACTCAGCACATCGGAGCCTACTCCGTTTCTTACCAGGGCGAGAAGCCCGAGTATAAGGGCAAGACCGTCACCTTCCTCGACACCCCCGGCCACGCCGCCTTCGCCAAGATGCGCGAGCGCGGAGCCTCCGTCACTGACGTCGCCGTGCTCGTCGTGGCGGCGGACGACGGCTTCATGCCGCAGACCGAGGAAGCCCTCAAGTTCGCGCAGAAGCATGCCAGCGCCATCGTGGCCGCGATCAACAAGGTCGACGCTAAGGGCGCCAACATCGACCGCGTGAAGCAGCAGATGCAGCAGCGCAACATCACCCCAGAAGATTGGGGTGGCGAAACCATCACCAGCCCGGTGTCGGCCCTCAAGGGAACCGGCATGACCGAGCTCCTCGAGTCGATTCTCCTGCAGGCCGAAGTCCTCGACCTCAAGGCCAACGCCAAGTGCCCCGCCCAAGGCGTCGTTATCGAATCCCAGATGGAGACCGGTCGCGGACCTACCGCCACGGTCATCGTCCAGAAGGGTACGCTCAAACCCGGCGACTCTTTCGTCTGCGGCGAAACCTGGTGCAAGGTGCGCGCTCTGATGGATGAGCGCGGCAATCGCATGCCTTCCGCCACGCCCGGTGCTCCGGCACTCGTACTCGGCTGGGATGCTGTCCCGGCACCCGGCACTAAATTCAAGACCGTCAAGAACGACCGCGAAGCCCGCGAGATCGCCGAAGAAGCCGCCCTCGGCGCCCGCAAGGCCGCCGAAGCGGTACAGCAGGCACCGAACACGGGCGCCCGCCCCGGCATGACGGACCTTGAGCGCCTCATGGCCGCCCTCGCCCAGGACAAGGAAAAGGTCCTCCGCGTCCTGCTCAAGGCCGACGTCAAAGGCACGCTCGAAGCCCTCGATGGCTGTCTCGTCGAGATCAAGTCGAACAAGGTACGCCTCGAGATTGTCGGCGGCTCCGTCGGCCCCGTCTCCCAGAGCGACGTCGCCCTCGCCGAAGCTTCCAAGGCCCTTATCGTCGCGTTCGACACCAAGCTCGAGAACGGCGTCCAGCCGCAGCTCAAGCGTACCGGCGTCCGCCTCATCACCCACGACATCATCTACGAGCTGATCACGCTCGTGAAGGAAGCCATGACCGAGCTCCTGGACCCCGAGGTCCGCGAGAACAAACTCGGTGCCGCGGAAGTGCGCGCCGTCTTCGCTCTCGGCAAGGATCACAAGGTCGCCGGTTGCATGGTCACCGAAGGCCTCATCCGTCGCGCCGCCAAGGCGCGCGTGGTGCGCGGCGGCAAGATCATCCACAACGGCCCAGTCGAAACCCTGCGTCGCTTCAAGGACGACGCCTCCGAGGTCAAGGCTGGCTTCGAATGTGGTATTAAACTTGGCGGTTACGACGAGTACCAGCCCGGCGACATCATCGAAGCGATCGAGATGCTGCAGACGCGTCCGTCGCTCTAAGTTTTATGTCCCAACGTCAGCTCCGGGTCGCCGAACTGGTCCAGCGCGAGGTCTCTACTGCGCTGCGTCAGAACTGGCCCACGGAAGCCGCATTAATCACCATCACGGTCGCGAGCGTCTCCCCCGACCTCCGCCAGTGTCGCGTGGGTTACGCTGTCTCGGGCGACGACGCCATCCGCAAGAAGGCCCGCGCGTTCTTGAAGCGCGTGCGCACCGAGTTGCGCTCCACCGTCGGCGGCATCCTGCAGATGAAGCACGCCCCGGATATCCTCTTCACCGAGGATGACATCACCGGCGGTGTGGCACGCGTCCAGGCCCTGCTGGACGAGATGACCCGCAAGGATCGTACCACGAATCCCCCCAAGGAAGACTAAGCGGTCGGCGGGACGACTTCGGGGAAATCCTTCAGCGCTTCGCGGACCACTGCGGCGCGCCGGCGATCACGTCCGTCGCTATCCAGTTCCTGGCCGGCGCGTGCCTGTACGTGGGCGGGCTGGCCTTCAATCATCAGACGATCGACGAGGTGGCGGCGTTCTTCCGGCAAGCAACCCATGTCGCAAGCCAGGCGAAGATGCGAAAGCATGTTCATCGCTTCGGAACTCGTGAGCAGGCGAGCGGAGCGGAGTAGGCCGAGCGAGCGCGCGAGACGGTCGACGAACTTCTCCCCTTCTTCTTGGGCGAGTTTGCGGCGAGCGTTCCACTCCTGTTCGACCACGTTCTTAATCCAGCCGCCGAGGTGCTTGAGAATCGCCTCCTCGGAAAGACCGAGGGTCTGCTGATTGGAGATTTGGAAGACGTTGCCGGCGGCCTCGGTACCTTCTCCAAGCCAGCCGCGGACGGCGAGCCCATCCTGGTTGAGCGCGCGAGAGACCTTGTCCATATGGCCCGCGAGGCAGAGTCCGGGCAGATGCACCATCGCCGAGGCACGCAGGCCCGTGCCGACATTAGTCGGACAGGCCGTGAGATAACCGAGGCGATCCGAGAAGGCCAGTTTCAGCGAGCCGCCCAGGGCGTCATCAAGCTGTTCGGCGATGTGCCAGGTGCCGCGGAGATGCCAACCTGCCTTCACGACTTGGATGCGCAGATGATCCTCTTCATTGACCATCACGGAGCAGGTCTGGTCGCGGCTGATGACGGCCGCACCGCTTTTGCCGGCGGCCAGCTCCTTAGAGACAAGGTGACGTTCGACGAGCACGGCACGATCACGGTCGCCGAGTTCGCCCATGCGCAGCACGTGGCCGCGGCGGAATTTCGGCAGGGCGTCGAGCGCCTCAACGCAGCGGTCCGAGATTTCCTTACGCTGCGGCACCTTGGCCCAGCCCGGGAAAGGCATTCCGTCGAGATTACGGGCGAGGCGGATGCGCGTGCTGAGCACGACCGCCTGCTGCGCGCCAAGTAGGTGCGTCAGTTCGTTTTCGGCGGCGAGGATGTCTTCGACGGAGGACATGGTTAGGAGTGCGCGAGCTGTTGTTCGAGGCCAGCGATCTCATCGCGCAGGCGCGCGGCGGCTTCGTAGTTCTCACTGGTGATGGCCTTCTCCATCTCCCGACGGGCGTCGTCGAGGCGGCGGCGGAGTTGACCTGAAGGCAGGGTGCCCGCAGGCGCCCGGCCGACATGCGCCGCCTCGTGCTGCACCTTGAGGAGGAGGTCGCCGAGGACATCACCGAATGTCTCCCAACAGGAAGGGCAGCCCAGGCGGCCGCGCTTACGGAAGTCGATGTCCGTGAACCCGCACTTCGGGCAGGTGAGGGTCGGAGCTGGGGAGGCCGAGATTAGGGCGTCGGCCAGCTGGAAGACGGCTGGGTCGGTCGCCCCGCCCTTCTGGGCGCACGCTTCGCAGAGATGCACTTTCGTGACCTTACTGTGGACGACCTGGGAGAGGTGGACCGTGGCGGCCTCCTCGCAGAGCGAACACTTAATCGGCTGGGACATCTACCCTTCAGAGAAGGGCAACGAGGCCAATTGGCAAGGGCAAGCGGGGGGCGGGGTTTGACTTCATGCCCAGCGGACACTTGATGGGAGGACGTCAGATGTCCTCCAAGCCCCGCATCGTCATCACCGGCCTCGGCCTCACCGCCCCCAATGGCAACTCGTTGGGCGAGTTCCGGGCCAACCTACTCGCCGGCAAGGCCCGCATCGCCGTGATCGACGTCCGCCACATGGGTAAGCATCCCGCCGGCGTGTGCGACTTCGATACCAACAAGTGGCAGAAGCGGAAGGAACTCCGCATTGGTACCCGTGTTGGGTCGATTTCCATCTTCTGTGCCCGTGAAGCACTCGGCGACTCCGGCCTCGCCTGGGACAAAGTCGATAAGTCCCGCGTCGGCGTCTACCTCGGCATCACCGAGCACGGCAACGTCGAGACCGAGAACGAGATTCACAATATCTCCCAGTTCGGCAACGACACCAAATACTGGACCCACCATCACAACCCCCGCACCGTGGCGAACAACCCGGCCGGCGAGGTCACGATGAACATGGGCATCACCGGCCCGCATTACACCATCGGGGCCGCCTGTGCCGCGGGTAACGCCGGGCTCATCCAAGCCGCCCAGATGCTGCAGCTCGGCGAGGTCGACATCGCCTTCGCCGGCGGCGTCTCCGAATCGATCCACACCTTCGGCATCTTCGCCGGATTCAAGAACCAGGGAGCGCTCGGTGCCCATGAGGACCCGACCAAGGCTTCCCGCCCCTTCGACAAGAACCGCAACGGCATCGTCATCTCCGAAGGCGGCGCCATCTACGTCCTCGAGCGTCTCGATGACGCCCTTGCCCGCGGCGCCCGCATCATCGCCGAGATTGCCGGTTGGTGCATCAACTCCGACGCCACGGACGCCGTCCTGCCCAACCCTGAGCGCCAGACCGAGTGTGTCCACATGGCCCTCAAGCGTGCTGGCATGAAGCCTCAGGACATCCACATCGTCTCCACTCATGCCACCGCGACAGCCCTGGGAGACATCCAGGAATGCACCGCCCTCCGTAACGTCTTCACTGACTGCCCGGATACCAAAATCAACAATACCAAGAGCTTCATCGGCCACTGCATGGGGGCGGCCGGCGCCCTTGAATTAGCAGGCAATCTACCCTCTTTTGAGGATAATTGGGTGCACCCGACCATCAATATCGATGAATTGGACCCCGAGTGCGCCATGCCGGGCCTCGTGATCAACCAGCCGATCAAGGTCGCCCAGGTAGACACCATCCTGAATAACTCTTTCGGTATGCTGGGCATCAATTCCGCCCTCATTGTTAAGAAATATGGGGTTGCCTGACCGGCTTTTGGCGTTTGAAACAGACCCTGAAAACATGACTAAGGACGACATCAAGCAGGTGGTTCTCGACATCATCGCCGACATCGCGCCGGACGAGGACTTGACCACCGTCAAGCCAGAGGTCCGCCTTCGCGACCAGCTCTCCTTAGATTCCATGGACTTCTTGGATATCGTCATGGAGCTCCGCAAGAAGCACGGCATCGAAGTCCCGGAAGCGGACTATGTCCAGCTGGCCTCCCTTGACTCCTGCGCCAACTACCTCCTGCCGAAGTTTGAGGCGAAGGGTAAGTAAGCATTCCCCCACCCACCCCCAAGCAAAAGACCGCCCC
>CALQQQ010000105.1 GCA_943332745.1 Opitutus sp. GAS368
ACACCAAGCTCCTCAAGAAGGGCGAGAACCACCCGATCGAAAAGACCGGCCAGCGTCTCCGCGCCCTCATGCCCTGGGTCCAGAAGCGCAACATCCGCGGCGCCCAGGCCGAGTACACGACCAAGTAAAGGTCGCCGGGAAACCGGAAACCAAAGGGCCGACGCCAGTCGGCCCTTTTTCGTGCCCGTTTACTTCGCGGAGCCTGCAGCGTTGAGCTTGTTCAGGAGTTCGGTCCGCTCGTTGAGTAGGCGTACAACCTCATCGCGCTCCGTCACGAGCTTACGCAGGCTCTCGTTCTGGGTGCGGATCACGGCGTTCTGCTTCGTGACGATCTCATTCTGGCGCCTGATCGACTCGTTCTGCTTCGCAAGCGAGGCCCGCAAGGGTGCGAGTTCCGCGATGGCCTGCCGGGCGGCCTGTTCCGCAGCGCGAGCAGTGGCGAGTTCCTTATGCAGAGTCTCCTCGGACCGCTTGAGCTCACCGACCCGCGCGTCGAGCCGACGGATCTCGCCCGCATAGGTTTCGCCGAGGCGGATGGCCTCGGTGGACTTCGTGCGCAGGTCGCGCTCGGCAATGCGGACAGCGCGCAGCTCCGCACGCAGGTCGGCCTCGCGCCCCCACTGCATGGCGGAGAAAACGGACAGCGCCACGCAGAGCGCGGCGAGGACGAGCGGCCAGCGGGCGTTCATCGGACAGCAGCCTTGACGGTGAAGGCGACTTTCTGGACGCCAGCGCTCCGCACGAAATCGAGGATGTCAATCATCCGACCATGCGGAGTGTCGGCGTCACCGGCGATATAGACCGCGAGGCCGGCGTTGGACTTCACGCGGGTGGCGAGCAAGGCGCGGAGGTCCGGCAGCGTGGAGGCCTGGCGATTGACGAAGACCTGGCCGGCGCGGTCGACCGAGATCGTGACGGCGTCGGGCTTGAGTTCGGACTGCGCCGTGGCGGCACCTTCAAGATGTACCGGCATGCAGTGGTTCTTATGCAGTGTGACGCTAACGAGCATGAAGGACGCCAGGAGGAAGAACATGATGTCAATCAACGGAATGATCTCCAACCGGGCACGCCGATGCGGCAAAGGAGACGGGATCTTCATGATGCCCTCCCCTTCTGAATGCTGACCTGGAGGCTCGTCGCGGCGGCCTCGAGATCGGCCTGCAGCCCGCTGAGACGGCCGGTCAGCAGGTTGAGCGGAAGGAGCGTCACGATGGCGATACCTAGGCCAGCGGCGGTCGCGATGAGCGCCTCGCCGATGCCACCGGTGACCTTGGTCACGGCAAGTTCATCGGCGCCAATCGAATTAAATGACCCCATGATACCGGTGACGGTGCCTAGGAGACCGAGGAGCGGGGCCAGCGTCACCAGCGTGTCCAAGACCGTGATGTAACGGGCGGCCTCGCGCAGTTCGGCGGCGGAAGCCACCTGTACCGCGCCTTCGAAGGAGCCGGTGCGATGAGCCATGCCAGCGCGCAAGACGCGGGCGACTGGGTCGGCGGATTTCGCAACCGCCTGCTCGGCCGCGGCCCAATCCCCAGCTTCGGCCGCGGCCAGTGCGGCGGCGACGGCGCGTGCATCGCGACGGCCAGCAACGCGTAACCACCAGATTAGACGTTCGGCGACGACCGCGACGGCGACGAGCCCCGCAAGCAAGAGCGGATACATGATCGGTCCGCCCTTAAGGAAAAGGTCGACCGCAGCGTTGGCGAGGAGGGGGTGCATGGTGTTAGCGTAATTGGAAAACAAAGGGGACGAGGAAGCGGCGCGGAGAACCCGGACCCCAGGTCCAGTTGCGGCGAACCCACTCGAGCGCATGGGCATCAAGGAGCGCCGAGCCGCAGGACTCACGGACGACGACGCCCACGGGCACACCGGCGGCGGAGACCTCGACGAGGACCAGCAGATTGCCTTGCAGTCCCTGCTGACGAGCCCAGCGCGGGTAAGGCGGTTCGGGAAAGTCACCCGGGACGTTCGCCGTGAAACGCTCGGCGGCCGGCGCAACGCTCGGCGACACGACGGCAGCGGAAACGCGACCCACAGACGCTACTGCTGGCGTTACCAAGGAAACCAGAGCCGGCGCGGCGGTGACGGGCACGATCGGAGTCACCTCGGCGAGGGCGATCTCGATAACGGGCGTCGGCAAGGCCACAGAGGGCGCCGACGGGGATGCGGCAGCGGCGGCCGGCGCGGAAGGAGGCAGCGTGAAATATTGCACCGGCGCTCCTGGGCCATGGTCGTGATTATCTTCGTCCGGAGCCCGGACGGGATCGGCCCAGACGCCGAGGAGGCAGACCACCAACGCACAGCCACCGAGGGCGGCGGCCCAAGCGCAGACGCGTTCTGAGGGGGCGATGGAGGCGGCGGTGGACAAAGGTCAGAAGCTCAACTTTAAACCTGCTTCTACGCCACGGCCCGGCAACGGCAAGGCATCCTTGATGAAGGAGGAGGCGTTGTGGGCTTCGACGTCGAAGAGATTAGTCAACCGGAGCGTGAAGCGGGCATCGGTGCCAGCTAGTTTGAAATCATGGCCTAGGCTGGCACCAACCATCGTGTAGCCGGCCGTCGGGGTCTCGTCGGTCGCGAGGCGTTTCTGGGCGAGATGATAGGCGGCGTCGAGGCGCCAGGACCAACCCGAGGCGAGGCCATGCAAGGCCGCACCCAGACGACCGGGCGAAATCCGCGGTAAAGCCTCCGAGGTGTCGCGGTTCGAAGCCCGGACGAAGTCACCGAAGAACTCGATGCCCAGTTTGGAGGTCGCGGTGTCATGGAGCTGATAGTTGATCTTCGTCTCAACGCCAAAGAAGTCAGCCGGCACGGAGACGAAGTCGTAGCGAGCAAGCTGATCGGCACCGCCCAGCGAATAATTGGGGCCGCCGACGCTGGTCAGATCCGGACCATACCCGTTGGCCTGCTGGGCGATGAAGGAGCTGAAGCGATTGTAATACAACGAGACGCTGCCGGAGACCACGCCGCGCGTCTTGGCCAGTTCGAGCTCGAGTCCGAAACCCTGCTCCTTGCCGAGCGCGCGATCGCCGACCTCATACGCATCGGTGCCCAAATGAGGGCCATCGGCGAAAAGCTCCTGGAAGTTCGGCGCGCGCTCGGTGCGGGTGAGGCTAAAGGTCGTCGCCCACTGGGCGTTGAGGTCCTTGACCCAGGCGAGCGCAAGGCTTGCGGGCGTGAACGTGGCGGAGGCCGCCCCGGGATTACTTACTAGGCCTTCGTGCGTCCAGGCGTCGGCGGACACCTTGGCGGACTCGACGCGGAAACCATAGCGTAAACGGGAGTCGACGGAAAGCGACTGGACGAAGGAGCCGAAGATCGCGTCGTTGGCGTTGCGAGTGGTCGGTAAGAAAGCCTCATTGCCCACGACCGAGAAATCGAAGCGTCCCGACTGGAGACCGACCACGCCTTCGAGCGAGCCGATCTTCGTCAGCTCGAAATCGACGCGTCCGTCCCAGCCCTGATTAGTGAACGTGCTGCCCGCGACGCCCCCATCGAACTCCGAGTGCGCATAATCCGAGACTCCCAGTTTATAGCTGATCGACTTCAAGGCCGCCGCAGGGGCGTTCACCGCACCGGCCAGATCCCAACGGCGCTGGCGCAGTCCGATCTCGATGCCTGGCTCGGTCACACGATAGGTCGAGTTCAAGCCCGAGTAGGAAAGGCCCACATAACCGAAGGCGCCCACACGCGAGAGGCCGAAGCCGGCGCCGCGGCTATCGCTGGCCGTATCAGCGATGCGGCCGATCGGCGTCGACAAGTCATCGGTTGTCTTCGTGAAACCATCGAGGTGGTAGGCGAAATCACCAAGGGTACCTTCGGTGAGCACGGAGAGCGCCCGCAAGCTGTCGACAGAACCCATGCGACTGAAGAGCGTGGTCGTGCGTGGGAGCCGTTCGACCGGGATACGGTTGTCGATGACATTGACCACGCCGCCGAGGATACTCGAGCTATAGAGCAAGGCCGCCGGACCGCGGAGCACCTGGACTTCGCGGATCGTCAGCGGGTCGACGCTCACCGCGTGATCAGGACTCGCGCTCGAAGCGTCGAGGCTGCTCGTGCCGTTCTGCGCAATCTTCAGGCGGTCGCCCTCGAGTCCGCGGATGACTGGGCGGCCCGAGTTGGGACCGAAGTAGCTCGAAGCCACGCCAGGGATATCCGCGAGCACGTCGCCAAGAGTCGAAGCGGATAATACTTCGAGGGCCTTACCACTTAACTGCAGCGAAGGCGTAAGAGCCGTGACCTCGCCCCCGATGGCCGAGCCCTTTATCACCACCGTAGAGAGTTTCTGCGGGGCAGGTTCCTGCGCGGAAAGAGATAAGCTGGCCGCGGCGACGATGAAAGAACGGGCGAGGCGAGTCATGGGGTTTAGCGGGGGTTTCCTTATTGCAATACACTTGCAAGAAAGGCGGGCAAACTAAAATCATCGGGTTTGCAGTCCGCGGATAATTGCACGGACTACTGCCACCCCCATGAGCGAGTCCCCCTCCACCCCTGATGCCATCCATTCGGATGCGTTCCTGGCGCGCCTGATGCGCGACCAGCTGAAGTTGTCCATCGCCTGCGCGCTGTGCTTCGTCGTCGCGCTCGTCGCCCTGCCCTTGCTGAACTACTTCCAGCCAGAGTTCATGGCCCAGCGCGTCTTCGGCTTCACGCTCACGTGGTCAATCCTCGGCGTGCTCTTCTTCCCCTTCGTGTGGATCATCTCCTACGTCTTCATCAAGCGCTCCATCGCGCTCGAGGACGCCGAAGCCAAAGCCGCCCAGGACGGCCTGACCAAGTAATATGAATACCCTTCTCGCCGCCGCCGGTATCGATCCTTGGATTGCCGTCTGCTCGCTCGTCACCGTCGTCATCACCGTCGGCATGGGCTTCTGGACCGCCGGCAAGTCCAAGAGCGCCGGCGACTTCTTCGTCGCGGGCCGCTCGGTCTCCGTGGGCTGGAACGCTTCCGCCATCTCGGGCGAATACCTCTCCGCCGCGTCCTTCATGGGCGTCGCGGGCATGGTGATGGCAACGGGTTATGATGCGCTCTGGTATCCCGTCTGCTATGCTTGCGGCTACCTGTTCCTCCTGCTCTTCATCGCCGGCCCGCTGCGTCGCTTCGGCGCCTACACCATCCCGGACTTCGCCGAAGGCCGCTAT
>CALQQQ010000106.1 GCA_943332745.1 Opitutus sp. GAS368
AGGTGGCGGCCCCGGGTGGCAGGTGCCAGGGCCAATATTCCCGACACCCGCAACCTGAGGCCGCCACCTGCCACCCGGAACGATGCTTCTTACTGGCCGAATTCTACCCAGTCGACGTTCATGAGTCCGCCACCCTTCTTAGGGTTGGTCAGGACGAGGTCGACGTCATGGCGGCCGGGCGTGGGCGTCAACTTTGCCTTACTCTCGACGAACTTACCCCAGTCGCCCGAGTAGGTAATGTCGATGGTGGCGACGATTGGACCAGTGGCCGAATCAAGACGGACCTCGATCTGGCTGTCTTTGGGGCCGCCAGCGGAGGCGCTGACCTTCACGTTCTTGGTGTCGGCGAGGTTCAGGTTAGTGAACTTGATCGTAGTCCCGTGATTCGTGGAGCCGATCGCCTTACCGGTGTTCTTGGCGTTGGTAATCTCGCCAGATTCGGCTTCAAGGCGGCGGTGGCGGAGAGCGACGGAGGCCTTGCCCGAGAGCGGACCAGCGACGCCGGCGCCCACGTCGGTGAAGATGGCTTCGAGCAGGAGGGTGCCGGGCTTATTGTCCTTGGGTGCGGTCAGCTGGCCATCGAGCCCGCGGGTGAGAATCGGGCCGCCTTTGCCTTTCTCCAGCGCCAGCATCCAGCGGAGCATGATGGCGACCTCGTCCTCGGTGTGCTGCGGGTGGGCGAGCATCGGGACTTGGCCCCAGACGCCACTTCCGCCGAGGCGAACCTTCTTATTCAGGAGTTCGTCGGCGCCGGCCTGCTTACGGTACTTGTCGGCGATGGCTACGAACGCCGGACCAACCAGCGGAGTTTCCATCGCATGGCAGTTAAAGCAGTCGCTCTGGCGCATCAGCGCGAGACCCGGATCGACGGCGACAGCCTTGCCATCCGCTGGGAGGAAGGAGGAGGTCACCAGCGTGCGGGCACCGAATTCGGCGGCCTTAGCGTCGGAGGACCCGTCCTCGGCATCCTGCACGGTCACCTTATAACTGAGCGGCTTACCGGGCGTGAAGAAGTCGCCGCTCTGCGGTGCGATGAAATTTACCACTGGGATGGTATTGCCGACGACGATGGGCGTGGCGCGCGTCGTGGAGCCGCCCTGACCGTCGGTCACGGTGAGCTCGATGCTGAAATTGCCGGCGGTCTCGAGCGCGACGGAGAGCTCTTCGCCTTCGCCGAGCTTCTTGGCACCCGGCTGTAGTTTCCAGGTATAAGTGAGCTTGCCGCCGTCGAGGTCGCGTGAGCCCTTCGCGGAGAGCGTGGTCTTCAGGGGCGCCGGACCGGCGGACGTGGCGACGGCAAGTTTGGCTACCGGCTGAAGGTTGCCGCGGACGTAGGAGATCTTCAGGAGCGCGGAGTCGGCGTTAACGCCCCAGGTGTCGCCGTAGTCGAGCAGGTAGAGGCAGCCGTCGGGGCCGAAGGCCGCGTCGACCGGGCGGCGGAGGACCGTCGCGCCATTATCGATGAGGGCCTGCTGCTTCTTGCGTTGGTCGTCGGTGTTGGCGGCCACGAAGGTTGTGGGGGCGAAAGCTTCCAGTCCCTTGAGGTCGGAGTTGGCGTCGAGGCGTGCCCACTTGATGAACGGACGCTGCCAATCCCAGAAGAGGAGGGAGCGGTCGAAGTGCTTGGGGAAGCCATTGGTCTTCTCGAAGGACTCTTGCCAGTAGAAGACTGGGCCCGCGCAGGCGGTGCGACCGCCTTCGCCGAGTTCGGGCCACTGTTCCGAGACGGCGTAAGGCCAATAGACGAAGGCCGGTACGGCGGGCGGAAGCTCCACGAGGCCGGTGTTGTTGCGGCTCTTGTTTAAAGGCGCCTTCGGGTCGAAGAGCTTGCCGACAGTGTCGGTCGCGTAATCGTACTCGGCGTAAGGGGAGTTGTTGCCGACGAAGAGGGGGTAGCCAAAGTTACCGGCCTTCTTGGCCTGGTTGATCTCGTCGTAGCCGCGGGATCCACGGGGGCCGTCGTTGCGGGCGTCTGGGCCGACTTCGCCCCAGTAGACAAAGCCCGTCTTCGGGTCGATGTTCATGCGCCAAGGATTGCGGGTGCCCATCGCGAAGATTTCCGGGCGGGTCTTGGGCGTGCCGGGCTTGAAGAGGTTACCTTCAGGGATGCTGTATGTTGCGTCAGCGTTGACGCGGATGCGGTTCACCTTGCCGACGAGCGTGTTGGTGTTGGCGGAAGTGCGCTGGCCATCCCAAGGTTCCTTGCCCAGGCGCTGGTCGAGCGGTCCGTAGCCCTTGCTGTCGCCGAAGGGACTGGTGTTATCGCCAGTCGAAAAATACAGGCAGCCGTCCGGCCCAAACCTCAGCGAGGCTCCGTGGTGACAGCACTGCAAGCGCTGCTCTTCGTACTTCAGGATGAGTTTTTCGCTGCCGGCGACAAGCTTGTCGTCCTTCACGTCGAACCGGGAGACATGCTGTCCGTCGAAGCCGATGTGCGAGTAGATGAGATAGATCCAGCCGTTCTGGGCGAATTTAGGGTCGAGTGCGAAGGCGAGGAAGCCGTTTTCCTGGGCCTTGAAGATTTCCATCTCGGCCACGAGCGTGACGCGCTTCGTCTTCGGGTCGTAGATCTTAAGCGCGCCGGCGTATTCGTTAAACCAGATGCGGCCATCGGGTCCGAATTCGAGGTGCATCGGCTGCGGGAGTCCGGTGAGGAGCGTCTCGGTCTGGAAACGGACGTCCTCGGGCAGGGCGTCGGCGGCGCGGGTGGCCGCCACGGAGGCCAGTAGGGCGGCGCCAAGGAGGGAAAGGAGACGGATAGGGGTAGGAGCCATGATAGGGTGACCTTGGGGAAGGTAGGGGGTTCCCGCAGGGTTAGGAAAATATGAGGGAGCGCAAGCGGGGAGCAGAGCAGGGGCAGGGGTGGGGGTGGGGGTGGGGGTGGGGGTAGTAATGACCTATTAACAAAACGTCCGCCGGGCGGCGGACGATGTTATGAGTATTTTTTAGCCCGAGCCCTGGCTCTGGCCCTAGCCCTATTTAGATCAACCCGAGCTGCATCTTCCCGTCTTCGGAGATCATGGTCTGAGTCCAAGGCGGGTCCCAGACGATGTCGACGCGGGCCTGATTGATGCCCGGGACGCCGAGTACTCGGTTACGCGCGTCTTCGGCGATGACGGGTCCCATGCCGCAACCGGGGGCGGTGAGCGTCATGGCGACGACAACGCTGTGGCGGTCAGGAGAGTTGTCTAGCGGCTCGACCTTGAGCGAATACACGAGGCCGAGGTCGACGATATTCACGGGGATTTCCGGATCGAAGACTTTCTTGAGGCTTTCCCAGACGGCTTCGTCGGAAGGCTTGCCGGTGTGGCCAGCATGTTCAGCGGTGCCGACGGAGCCATAGGCGTCCGTCTTGCCTTCATTCTCGGTGGTGTCAGAGGGGACTTCTTCGCCGAGTGCGTCGGCGTCCGACCCTTTGATGCGGAACATACCGGTGTCGCAGACGACGGTGAAGTTGCCGCCGAGGCGGTGCGTGATGGTGACCTTAGTGCCGGCAGGCAGCACGGCGGGCTCGCCCGCGGGGATGACGGTGGCCTGCACGTCGCGCGCGAGGACGCGGTCGTGGGGGCTGGGCGTGTGGCGCTGGCCAGTGGTGTCGTCGCTCATGTTCAGGCTTGGTGGAATTTGAGGCGGAGCATTTCGCGTACTATCGCGGCGGCTTCTTCGTGGCCGACCTTGGCGAGGATTTCTTCGAGGAAGCCTTGCGCGAGCAGTTCCTGAGCGACGGCGAGCGGGATGCCGCGGGCGCGTAGGTAAAACAGCTCGGCGGGGTCAATCTGGCCGGTCGTCGCGCCGTGCGAGCACTTCACGTCATTGGCTTCGATCTCGAGGCCAGGCAGGGAGTCCGCCTCGGCGTCTGGGGAGAGCAAGAGGTTGCGGTTGGTCTGGAAGGCGTCGGTGCGCTGGGCGTCCGGGGCTACCTTGATGAGGCCGGAGAAGATTGTGCGCGCTTTGTCGAGGAGGGCGTTCTTGAAGAGCAGGTCGGACTTCGCGTGGCCCGCGGAGTGGATCTGCAGCGTACGCTGGTCGAACTCCTGTTCGCCCGTGGCGACGGAGATGCCATACAATCGGACGTCGGCGCCTGGGCCGTCGATGCGCACGCAGTTCTCGAGGCGCGCGCGACGGGAGCCGACGGCGGCATTGACGGAGCTGATGAGCGCGTCGCGACCGCCGCAGGTGTTTTCGATCTGGAAGGATTGCGTGGCGGAACCCCAGGCCTGCACGGCGAGGCGGCGGACCTGCGAGCCCGTGCCAGCATGGATATCCGCGGCGGAGATCGCGAGGGCACGCTGATCGGTCTTGGCGGAGAGGTGAAAGTCGTGGATGTCGGCCGTGGCAAGCTCGCCGGCGATGATGAGCGCATGTGGGAAGACCGCGACGCCGTCGGTGAGCGTCCAAGTAACGGAGACAAAGGGCTGCTTCACCTCGACTCCCTTGGGGATGTGGAGGACGTAGCCGGCCCGGAGCCAGGCGCGATGGAGCGCGGCGAACTTGTCGCCACCGAGGAGCACGGGGTGCTTTAGGAGGTGTTCCTGAAGCAGGGCGGAGTGGTTGCGGACGGCGTCCTCGAGGGATTCGAAGACCACGCCTTTGGCGACGAGTTCGGCGGAGAGCTTCGGCTTCAGTACGCAATGTCCATCGATATGGACGATGAGGCCGGCGGCGTCGCTGATCAGACGCGAACGTGCGATGAGGTCGGCCGCTTGGGCGGGCGTCGGGGCGGCGGCGGGGGCGTAGCCGTCGAGCGAGAGCGAACGCGCATCGGAGAAGCGCCACTTCTCGTTGTCGCGCGTGGGCATCGGCAGCGACTGGAAGGTGTGCCAGCCTTGCTGGCGGAGGACGGCGAACCAGTCCTGCGCACGGAACTGGGTGGTTTCGGCGGACTGTAGTCCGACGTCGAGGACGCCGGTGGGAGCGGAGGCGACGACGCTCATCCGACAGATCCTTCCATCTGCAGTTCGATGAGACGCTTCAGCTCGACGGAGTACTCCATCGGGAATTCCTTCACGAGGTCGTTGACGAAGCCGTTCACGGCGAGGGACATTGCTTCGCCTTCGGACAGGCCACGCTGCATCATGTAGAAGATCTGCTCGGCCGAGACCTTCGAGACGCTGGCTTCGTGCTGGACGGAG
>CALQQQ010000107.1 GCA_943332745.1 Opitutus sp. GAS368
AGGAGGTTCATCTCGTAGGTGAAGATCGAGGCGACCGCCGTGAACTGACCACAGGCTCCGCCTTTCTGTTTGTAGATCGGCGGGAACTGCGGGCGGGTGGAATTATCGACGCGCGACGGCAAGCGCCGGACATCCACGTTCGTCACGCCGACATCCGGGCCGGTCGCACCACGCCAGGTGTCGTAATCTGCCCCCATCGAATTCGGCCGAGAAAACGGCTTGGGATACGCGGCGTGCGGGGCCGGATTTGCCTTTTCCGCCACAGTCGTGGGGTCGGCGGCTGCAATGAACCCGCAAGAAGCCAGCAGGCCCACCAGCAAGACGGCGATCAACCTGGGGCGGGCGACGAGGGGCATGGGATTCTTATATGACCTACCTCTCATTCTCGTCAATCTGGGAGGGTAGGGGAAGGGCTCAAGGGGAGACCGGAAACCGGAATGTCATCTTGGGCATTGGGTAGGGCGTGGCTCTCCGAGCCCGCCGTTGAGCCGGATGAGGTTCGGATCTCTACAGGCGCACGGACGGCTCGGAGAGCCGTCCCTACCCAAGGCAGCCCCAAGCCAATTATCCGGTCTCCGGTTTCCCTTTGAGATTCCGCTGTGTGTGTGTCCTGCCAGCCGCCACCTGGGGCTGCCACCTGCCACCCGGAAAAATTCACTCTGAGCCGAATAAGGGGTCAGGCCGTTACTGGGCGTGACCTGTTACTGGAATTGTGCTACGATGGGTTTTAGTCGCAGGGAGAAGGAATAAAAGCCTGACCCCGTGCTCCATTCTCACCCACCATGAAATCGCTCGCCGCTCTCTGTTTATCCATTCTTTGCATGCATTATGTTAATGCGGCGGGATTGAATTTTCCACTGGATCCCGCTGAAGCGGCCATCATTCAGGCCATCTCGGTGACGGAAGGCGTCGAGGTCGAGGCTGCGGATTTGCCCGGCTACGCGAAGAAGGGCCTTTTTGAAATACTCACCGCGCTCGGTTTGGACGCGACGAAGCTCAAGTCCGCCGGCATGAGCGTGAAAGGTAAGAGTGGCACGCAGCTCTCCTTTATTTATGACACCGGCGGTCATGTCGTCGCTTTGCATGGAAATGGACCTTGGCTGCGCAACAGCACGCTGCGCTCGTTTAAAGGGCTGCCGGAACTTCGGAGCATCCGCATCGACCACAACGGCTTTGTCGGCAAAGACGCACGTGCGGCGGAGTATGACGGCAGTGGCTTTGATGTCCTTAATGATTCCAAAATCGCCGACATTAAGATTGGCCTCGGTTTCTCCGATAAAGGCATGGCGCAGTGTGCGAAGATCAAATCACTACGCACCTTCAACGTGGCCCATTCGCAGGCCAGTGAGGCGGGGATCGTCTTCTTCGCCGGACACGCGGGCCTCACGCACTTCTCCATCGGTGAAATGGCGAGTAATCGCGTCACCGAAAAGGCGCTGGCCACGATTGCGAAGATTCCGAATCTCACCCACATCGGCTTCAAAGAGTGCTATGTGACCTACAATGGAGGCTTTGCGCATCTGGCTTCATTCAAGGGCAAGCTGGCGGAGATCGATTTGACCATGAGCGTCGCTTCACCAACAGACCTCGCCAAACTTCAGGCCGATCATCCGCGGGCGAAGATTCTTACTATTGCGCCAGCGGAAATCGTGAAACGCCACAAGTTCATTGCGGCGAACTTGGCGAAACAATCTCCGCCTGAACTCGCCGCACCTTTGAAAGCCGCGCTCGAAGGCTCTAAATAGGTCGAATAACGGCGGCCGAACAAGAGGGTCAGGCCGAACTCCATCGCCTTTCCGAGGAACCGCTCAAAGGGAGACCGGAAGCCGGATAGGATGCTTGGGGCATTGGGTAGGGCGTGGCTCTCCGAGCCCGCCGTTGAGCCGGATGAGGTACGGAGCTCTACGGGTGAACGGACGGCTCGGAGAGCCGTCCCTACCTGCGAAGGCTACGCCTTCGAGGGGGCATGCTGGCACGTGGGCACGTTGACACGGGGAGATGGCAAAGAGCACCAGAGGCCAGGCCGCTCAAAGGGAGACCGGGAACCGGATAGGATGCTTGGGGCATTCGGTAGGGCGTGGCTCTCCGAGCCCGCCGTTGAACCGGATGAGATACGGAGCTCTACGGGTGAACGGACGGCTCGGAGAGCCGTCCCTACCCAAGGCAGACTGCGTTTACGCCCCCCTGGAGGATTCGTTCAGTCTTCTGATAGATTTACAGCACGAGACGATCAGGGGGCGATGGGGACTGCGCAGAAGGTGAGCGCGGCAAGGCCGTTCGTGCCGCGTAGTAAGGTCTTCTGGCTCCAGTTTTTGCTGTCGAGGTAAGTCAGGGTGCGGCCACCCGGTACCTTGAGTCGCAGGGTGAGCACGTTCCCCGCGACCTTGCCACTGGTGACGACACCGGTGGTACCGTCGACGCTGAACTGACCGCAGAGGGTATCGTCCCACGCGATGGGTTGATCGAAGGTCAACGTGAGCGTATCCTGGGCGGTATTGCTTTGGAGGCTTCGCAAGTTGGGCGCCGTCACGGGACCAGCCGGCTGGAAGCCGTAGTGCTCGCGCGCCACGACGGGGTAGAGTTGTCGTGCCATCTCGGCGTAGCCGGCCGGCGGGAAGTGGCAACCTCCGGGCGGATCAATGCCCAGTGTCGATTGGATGGTCATGCGGGCGAAATCTTCCGGCAGGCGACGTTGGACTTCCCGGAGGAAGTTGTCGGAACCGTTGACGCCCATGGAGCAGGACTTCGGCCAAATCTGGAACAGGTGGTAAACCTGAACGTTAGGGTAATCGGACTTCCAGTTACCGGCCATCCGGTGGAAGAATTCCCGGTAAAGCTCGTAGCCGTAACCGCCGGTGGGTCCATCTGCGCCTTGGTCGTTCTCGCCCTGATGCCAGAAGATGCCGCGGATGCCGTGGGTGAGCCTCGCCTCGCGGACGCGCCAGAGGAGGCGGCCGTAAATCGTAGTCATATCGGTGGGGTCGGCGGAGTTCCGCTGGTGTTGGTCGATGCGGGTCCCGCCGACCGCCCCATTGATGAAGCAGACGGGCACCTTCTGTTGCTCGATGAGTCGTTGGCCGAGCTCCATGCCCCAGTAGCCGATCTGCAACGCGCCGCCTTGGTGGTTGCGATGCACCGCGGGCCCCCAGAGACGCAGGCCTTTCGGACCACCCGACATGGTCCCGAAGGTCCGCACCCATTCGCTTTGGTAAGTGCCTTCGCCTTTGCCCCAGTCGGTCGAGACCGCATTCGACTGGCCGATGATGATGAAGGCATCTCCGCAGACCAAGTCGTCGGCGGTGTGCAGAATCGCCTTTTGCCCATCGCGTTCGGAGGTCAGCACAGCCCGGTAATGCACGAGGCCGGATTTCAGGCGGACCTCGCTGGTGTAACGATTGCCTACGAGGGAGGGTGTCGTCTGCGCGTAGGGCTTGCCGTCAACGGTCACGGTGAGGGTGAGCTTGGCACCGGGGCGGTCAATCTGGCCATTGCAGTGCAGGCTCCCTTCGCCGCGATCGTCGCGGGCATAGAACTGATGGTCGGCCGGTTTCTCATCGGGGTCGGCCGTGCGGGTCGTCCACGCTTCCTGCGTCGGCGCTTTGACTTCAATCGTCGCGCTGGCGGTCGTCGGGGTGCCGCCGTTATCGACGGTGGCCTTGACCGTCAGGACTCCGCTCCGCTGCGCCCGCGTCAGATGCAAGAACGTGCCGCGGGCTTCCTGGGTCACCGCAAAGCTATCGGCCTGCCAGCGGACGGTGAGCGCACCCGCGCCGGCTTGGGTCAGGGCTGCTTGGTTGTCGGCGATCACCGCGATGTCCAGCGGGCTGCGTCCATCCCAACTCGTTGGCGTTTGCAGGTGAACACGGGGCTCGGGGATGGTGTCGCGGATGGTGGCGGTGGCGATGCGATCGACCGTGCCGTTCGCCGTGATCACGCGGGCGATTACCTTGACGGTCGCATCGCCTAGCGTGCGGCCGGCCGCTAGCTCGAAGCGCAGCCGATCCGTCGCGACAACTTGCTCGCGGCCGTCGCGGACGACGAGCCAGGTGATTTTATGGGCGCCGGGAGCGACCAAGGTGAAGGGGAGGCGTCCGCCTTCGGCGACTTCCGCCGCCGCGGGCGTCAAAGTGGCTTCGCCCTTGCCGGGAGAGGTGAGGAGCCCGTGCAAACTTTGGCGGGGGCCCTGGTTGGCGTAGCTGAGTTTGATCCAGGTAGCTGAGCGCGCGACATGTGAGAGGCGCACCTCATCGATATCGCCGACGAAGTTATAGTTATGATACCAGCCGCCGATCCAGAAGCGGGCGGGCGTTCGGATGTTCAGCGGGCTTGAGCGAACCTTGGTGGCGCTGGTTTGCTCGCCGTTGACGTAGATCTTGGCGTCGCCGGGCGCGTAGGTGTGGACGACATGTACCCATTCGCCTGCCGGGAATGGCGCGCTTTGGACGGAGGCTTCGGAGAAGTAGCAGTCCATCCTTACGTGTGAAGGGCTGGTGTATTGCATCACCACTTTGCCTTGGCCCTGCTCATTTCCCCAGGCCACGACGTTACCGTTGGCCTGCTCGGGTCGGAACCATGCCTCGGTCGAGTGCGGCTGCGAGCCCGTGGGCAGTCCGGTGATCTTATCGCCAGCGAAGAGACCAGCCTTGCCGGGGAAATGGCGGGCGGCGCCAATCATGCCCACCGTAGGAGTGGTCCCCGTGTCCTTCGCCGAGAGGTGCCCAGTCGCGTCGGCAGTTTTCTCACCGAGGTGCCAGACAGTCAGGTAATGGTTGTCCTGGTTAAAGACCGCGGCTCCGTTGGAAATGTCGGGGGCGTCTGCCTTGCCCCAGTGCAGGTGCAAAGGTTGGCGCTGTTGCCCGCTGATTTTGGGGATGCGCACCCAGATGGCTGCCGTGCCAGCGACGGGATCCCACGCGTCGATCTGATGGGGCAAGACCTTGCCTTGATCGTCGGTGAAGCGGAGGTCTTCCCCGTGGGGTTTCGTTTCGGCGAACGGAAACCAATCGCGCTGGAGGCGGACGAGCAGGGGGAAGTCGGCCACGCTTTCGGTGGCGGGTAGGTCGACTCCGGTACGGTCGGTCAGGAGGAAAATCGTGCCGTGTTTCGGCCAGGTCGGCAGGGA
>CALQQQ010000108.1 GCA_943332745.1 Opitutus sp. GAS368
CTCGTCGCCCGCCTGACGCACGGCCCGGCCAAGGCCCTCGGCCTCGATGCCGGCACGCTCCAGGCCGGCGCCCTCGCGGACTTGGTCATCCTCGACCCGTAGGCCGCTTGGACGCCCGCGTCCGCCGACCGCTCCTCGAAGTCCGGCAATAACCCGCTCGTCGGTCGCGCGCTCACGGGTCGCGTCCGCGCGACGTTCGTCGGCGGTCGGCAGGTCTTCGGCGCCTAAGCGAAGATGGACGACCTTGCGCAGTCCCTCGAAGCCTTCGGGGTATGGGACTGGGCATGCGTCATCATCAACTTACTCGCGGCGTTCATCGGCATCTATGCTTTGATGTGCTGGAGCAACCTGCCGGGCAAGATCAGCCGCCCGACGACGCTCTCCTTGGGCGACGCCATGATGGGCCTCGGCACGGGCCTGCTCGCCTTCGGTGTCATCTTTGGCGTGGTCGCCGGCCTCGTCTCCCAAAGTTTCTCCACGTATTTCGGTATCTCCCAAACGCATCTCTTCACCGCGGCGTTCTGCGGCCAGCTGGCCGCGACCGGCGCGATGCTGGGCATGGGTGCCGTTGCGCCGCGGACGCTCGCCTGGGCGCCGACCATCGAGACCGATGAGCCTAAGTTCGAAGGCTCGCCTTTCCGCCAGGCCCTCCGCGGCTTCAGCGTGCCTCGCGGGCTGCTCGCGCTCCTCTCAATCTTCGCCCTAGGCCTCGCCGCCTCCCTAGTCTGGAAAGGCTTCCACGTCGCCTGGGAACAGCTCTTCCTCAGCGGTTGGGCTGGCCAACCGCCCGACGACGAGCCGCAGGAAATCGTGAATGCGGTGCTGAAGACCGACGTCGATTCTTGGCGCTTCCTAACAATCGCCTTAGCGGTGACGGTCGGTGCGCCGATCATGGAGGAACTCGCCTTCCGCGGGATGATCTACCCGGGCCTACGTCGCCTCAGTGCCGCTTCCGAACGCCACGGCCGTTGGATTGCCATCGTCGTGACCGGCGCCCTCTTCAGCGCCGCCCACCAGAGCCCCTCCGCCGCCCTACCTTTGTTCGCCTTTGGGGCCTTCATGTGCCTGGTCCGCGACCGCTATGGGCTCCTAACCTGCATGGCCGTCCACTGTAGCTTCAACGCCTGGAACTTAGTCTGGTTGAAACTGGCCCCGAACGCCTCCACGCTCTGAGGCCATGGGAGCCCTGACCACCGCCGCGGACCGTTCGGTCGCCAAGCTGACCGAGGAAGAACTCATCCGTCGTGTGGTCCAGTCGCTGGCCGAAGCCGCGCCCGCTTTTCCTGAAGGACCGGGAGGCGACTGCGCCCACTTGCCGACCACCGGTGGCCGCTCTATCCGCGCGAGTACGATCGATTCGGTGATCCTCGGCCGACACTTCGACGCCGCCTGCGATGGTATCCGTGCCGGCGCGAAACTGGTGAATCGTAATCTCAGCGACCTCGCCGCGGCCGGAGCCGTGCCGTCCGACGCTTTACTCTCTCTCGTGATCGGCGCCGACGTCGATGCGACCTGGCTCACCGACTTCGCCCACGGTGCCGGTCGTGCCGCCGCCAAGGTGGGCCTACGTATCGTCGGCGGCGACATCTGCCGCGGCCCTAACGGCGCCTTCATCGGCACGCTCGCCGTCCAAGGTTTCGCCCATCGTATCCTCACCCGCAAGAGCGCCGCCATCGGCGACGCGCTCTTCGTGACCGGACAACTTGGCGGCTCACTCTACGGTAAGCACCTCGACTTCTCCCCTCGCCTCGCCGAAGGCGAATGGCTCTGCAGTCACGGCGAAGTCACCGCGTGCACCGACCTCTCCGACGGTCTCGCCAAGGACCTGCCCGGCCTGCTGGGCCCCAAACTTGATGCGCGCATCAACGTGGCGGCATTACCGGTCTCCGACGCCGCAAGCGCCCTTTCGAAATCAGACGGCAAACCCGTGCTCGAACACGCCCTGCAGGACGGCGAGGATTATGAGCTGCTCTTCGCGGTCAGCGAAGAGCGCGCCGATCTCCTAGAGTCCTCGTTCCGCAAAACGTTCCCGCTCACGCCGCTCACGCGTCTGGGCACAGTCGAGACTGGCACCGGCCTCGCCCGCGACGTCGCGGACGGCGAGCCGATCAAGGTCCGCGGCTTCGGTCACTTCGCCTGAGCTGACTCCGCTCACATGCGGAATCGACGGATACCCACGAACAGCGCGAAGATCAGCGCCGAGGCACCGAAGGTCACCGTGACGGTCTCGTAGGTGGCGAGCAATTCGATCACCTGGTCCAGAAGTTTGATCGACTGCTTCGTATCGCGCTCGGCGACTTCCAGGGCGCTCGTCGCCGCCGTGGCCGTCACTTCGACGTTCTTGTTGTCCGACTTCGTCCCTTGGTCAGTGAAGAGCACGACGCCCGTGTCGGTGGACTTCATCGCGGTCTTATAAGCCTCGAAGGAGGATTGGATACTGATCGTCGTATCCTTAACGCGCTTGGTGGTATCACGCAGCTCGTGGCTGAACCAGAGGCCGGCCAGGGAGACGAGCAACGTCACGACAGCCATGCCGACGATGCCGATCTCGGCCTGGATGAGGTTATTCTTGGCGGATCGACCGCGGCTACGCTGGGCACACATGGATATTTTGGTTAAAGATTAAGGGAGGACTGACCGTCGTCGGGCTTCTTGGCGCGCGGCTTCTTCTCGGCCGTTGCCTTGGGGGTGGCGGCCTTCTTGGCGGCGGGCTTTTTGGCGCCTTTCTTAGGCGCAGCCTTCGCTGGAGCGCCCTTCTTCGCCGAGGCGGCCTTCTTGGCGTTCGTGCGACGGCGACGCTTGGGCTTCTGCTTGCGGGAGAAAAGGCTCTTCCAGGCGGGTGTCTTCTGCTTGTCCTTGAAACCAAGTTTCTTGCGTATGGTCGTCGACAGCCAGTCGACGAGTTCCGGTGCGACGGCGCCGCAGAGGCCCTGGACGATGGCTTTATTCAAAGCCGAGAGTTCCCATTGGAACGTGACGAAGTAGGCGATAACCGCGAAAATCGCGGCGGCGATAACGTGGCGGAGCGAACGCTGCCAGCTGGCGTCAGCGGCTTCGTCGACGAGCAGACGACCCACCATCGCAGCGGCACCGATGAGCGCGACAATCCAACCACCGGATTTGAAGGCCAGCAGGGCGACTTGGAAGTTATTTACGATGGCCGGCGAAGCTTTCGCCACCACCGGAGCCTGTTCCGCCACCTGGGCCAAGAGTAGAGACAGGATCATACGTGTCCCTCCCCGGTCCGAAGACCGTTCCCCGTCGGACGGGGCGCTGATGTGAGAAGGCGACGCAAAGCGAAGAAGTATCGGCAAGGATACGGTTCGAAAAAGGGGGAGGGTCAGCCTTGGGTCGGCCGCCTCCTCTCTCAACCCCTAATTATATCCTTATTATGAAAAAACCGCCTCAAAGCGCGGTTTTCCGGGCGGGTCGGCCTTCGTCGACCTCGATGTAATCAAACATCGTATCCACGCCGGCGTCGCCGGTGAGTCCGTTCTCCTTGAGCCGACGCACGAGCACTTCGTTGGCTTCGTCGCGCCAACCGCGCTTGGTCATGAAGCCATTCCAGATCTCAATATCGTTCGTGGAAAGTTTACGACCCTTGGCTTCGGCCCACGCGAGGACCTCGTCCTGCGTCGCGGCAGGATGCTGTAACACCCAGACGCGGAGGTCGTCGTACTTGATGCCGAGATACTGGCAGCAGCGGTCGTCGAAGGCTTTACCGAGGTTATTGACGAAGTCGGCGTGCAGTTGGCCGGCGGCGTGCAGACGGATCTTCGAGACCAAGCGAGGCAGATACACGAAACCGCGGACGGCGTCAAAAGGACTGAGGAGACCAGGAACGATGGGCATGGGTGTGTGATGAGATGAAAGATGACGGATGACCGATGGCAGAGGAAAGACAAAATCCCAGGATAGGTCTAAGCGGGTAGCGGTTGGCGGTGAGCGGTTAGAAAAACAAAGGAAGACCGGATGAAGGGCTAAGGTGCCTAACACCCGGAGCAAACCATCCGGCTTCCAGCCACCCTCTGCTTGCGGTACTCCCAACCGCTAACCGCTTTAACCTCACATTTGCACCTTTGCACGCGGCACCGCCGCATTTGCACCTTTGCACCTCTTTGCCTCCTGCCCTCCTGTCATCGTGCCCTCCATTACCTTGCCCTCCTCCCCTTCCTGCCTTTCCTACCCCTACCCCCACCCCTTGTCCCACCCCCATGCTCCGCCTTCTTGCCTGGCTTCCGCTCTTCGTCCTGACGGCCTTCGCCGCCGATAAGCCCGCGGGGTATTCGACCGCGAAATTCGACAAGGAAATTGCCGCCTATGAGGCCAAGGACAAAGCCAACCCTCCACCCCAGCATGGCGTGTTGCTTTCCGGCGCCAGCACCTTCCGTCGCTGGGCTAAGGCCGCGGAAGCCCTCCAGGGCTATCCAGTGATCAACCGCGGCTTCGGGGCCTCGAAGACGACGGATGTGCTCGGCTACGCAGATCGCATCACCCTACCTTATCATCCGCGGGTCGTGATCTTCCATTGTGGGAGCAATGACCTCAACGCAGGCGACAAACCCGAAGCCGTTGCTGGACGCGTCCGCGAATACCTCACACTTCTGCGAAAGGATAATCCTCATTGCGCCTTTATTCTGCTTTCGACCACGCACGCACCGAGCCGCCGCAAGAGCTGGGAGGCGATGATCAAGACCGATGAGCTTTTCCAGAAAATCGCGCAGTCGGAAAAGGGCGTCAGCTACGTCGACCTCAATCCGGCTCTAAATCTACCCGATGGCGAACCGCGCCCCGGCAGCTATGTCGCCGACAATCTGCATCCCAGCGACAAGGGCTACGATGCAATCACCGCTGTCCTGCGCCCGGCCCTTGACGCCGCATGGAAAGCCACCGCCCCCGCCTTCACCAAATAACGCACCCCCGCTTACTATATCATGCGCTCCGCTCTCCTACTCTCTTGCCTCCTCGCCGTCTCCGCCTTCGCGGCCGACGTCGCCAAACCCCACATCCCGCTCGCCCAGCAGCCGCTGCGCATGGCCAAGGACATCGCCGCGTTTGAGGCTGCCGATAAAGCTAACCCGCCTCCGCAACACGCCCTCCTGTTCACCGGC
>CALQQQ010000109.1 GCA_943332745.1 Opitutus sp. GAS368
CTGCTTGGCTGCGAGAACTCGAGGATGAGCAGCGTGCCGTCCGCGCGCAGGATGCGTCGCAGTTCGCCGAGACCCTTGGCCCGGTCTTCGAAGTTGCGTACGCCGTAGGCGATCGTGACCACGTCCTGCGAAGCGTCGCCGATGGGGAGCTTCATGCAGTCGCCGGTCTTGAATTCGAGCGCGACGTTCTCTTTCTCCGCGCGGGCTCGGCCGAGTTCCAGCATCGGCTCGCAGAAATCATAACCGACGATGGCGCAGCCGACGGGCAGGTCGCGGCGTAGGGCGAAGGCGACGTCGCCGCTGCCAGTGGCGAGGTCGGCCACGGTCTTGGGCTGGGCGGCCTTGGCGGCGGCCACGAGCTGTTCGCGCCATCCAACGCACAGGCCGAGGCTGAGGATGCGGTTCGCGAAGTCGTAACGAGAGGCGATCCCGGAGAACATGCGTTGGACGGCGGAGCCTTCGGGCATGGGGTTACCCTCCGCACATTGCGGAGAAGGTCAAGTGAGTGAGACGGGAGGGGACACGTTGACAAGTGGGCACGTGGGCAAGGGGCGAAACAGCCGCCCATGTAACTTCAGGGGCTAGTTGCCCTACTGCTCTCTCCCCTTGTCACCGTGTCCCCGTGCCCACGTGTCCCCTTATACGAACACTCCCCCGCCCATGAGGACGCGGTCGTGGTAGACGGCGAGCACCTGTCCGGGCGCGAGGCCGCGTTGGGTCTCGGCGAAGCGGAGGCGGACGGTGCCGTCCGGCTGCGGGATGAAGCGGGCTGGCGTGGCTTTGTCGCGATAGCGGACGCGGGCGAGGATGTCCTGTTCGCCGCTCACGGGCTGGTTGATCCAGGTGAAGTCGCGCGCCACGGCCTCGCTGGTGTAGAGCCACGGCGCGTCCGGCTTGTCGAAGGCGACGTGCAGGGTATTCGTCGCAAAGTCTTTCTTCACGACGACGAAGTATGCGTTGTCGGTGTTGGACGGCAGGCCGATGCCCTTGCGCTGGCCAATCGTGTAGCGGTGCAGGCCGCGGTGCTTACCGATCTCCTTGCCCGTGGCGTTGACGATCGGGCCAGGAGAATCGGGAATATGACGCTCGAGAAAATCCTGCACGGGAATCTGGCCGAGGAAGCAGATGCCTTGGCTGTCTTTACGTTCGGCGTTCGGCAGCTGTGCATCCGTGGCGAGTTGGCGCACCTCAGGCTTCAGGAGTTCGCCGATCGGGAAGATCGCCTTGGCGAGTTGTTCCTGGCGGAGTAGCGCGAGGAAGTAGGACTGGTCCTTATTGGGGTCGAGGCCTTCGAGCAGGTCGAACGTGCCGTCGGCGTTGGCGCGGCGGCGCGCGTAATGGCCCGTCGCGATGACGTCATAGCCGTCCTTGATCGCCTTGCGCAGGAAGACGCCGAACTTCATCTCGCGATTGCAGATGATGTCGGGATTCGGGGTCAGGCCTTGGCGGTAGCCGTCGACGAGATACTGGACGACCGTGTCGCGGTAGTCCTGGACGAGGTCAATGATCCGAAAGGGGAGACCAAGGTGCTCGGCCACGGCTTGGGCGTTACGGACGTCGTCCTCCCAGGGGCATTCGCCGGGGAAGGGTAGGCCTTCCTCGTTCATCCAGGTCCGGAAGTAGGCGGCATGCACCTCATGCCCTTGCTGCTTGAGCAGAAGGGCCGCCACGGCGCTATCAACGCCGCCGGAGAGGGCTACCAGGACCTTGGACATCGGAGGGCAAGGTAGGGCGGGGAGGGGCGGGGATACAGATTATTTAAAAGGGCTAGGGCTAGGGCTAGGGACAGGGCTAGGGCTAGGGACAGGACTAGGGGCAGGTAATATTAGCCTAGCCCCAGCCCTAGGGCCTGGCTCTGGCCCTGTCTTGCTCTCCCGCCTTGGGCATGTTTTCCTCCTTCCATGCGTATCGGCATCCTTTTTCTTTTACTTGGTCTTCTCCCCCTCTCGGCGCAAAACGCGCAGCTCGCTGGCATGCAGCAGGACCTAGCGGAACTACGCACCGAGGTCGAAAAACTAAAGCTGGAGAATACGGACCTGCGCGCGGCGCTGAATCGTCAGAAAGCCGGCCAAGGCCAGGCTGCCTCGACGGCCGACACGCTGGCCAAGACGCGGGCCGAAACCCTTAACGAAGTCGATCGTCGCCTGAAGTTGCACACCGATGAGGTGAACGCGGCGCTTGCCGAACTCACCCGCCAGGTGAACGCCGCCCTCGGTAAGACCGGCGCCCCGCCGACGGCGAAATCCGGTAAGCCGGTCGCGCAGACCGAAGCCCCGGCCGTAGCCGAAGAGGGCGCCCCTTCGGGCGTTCCCCAGACTGGCATCAAGTATCGCGTCAAATCCGGCGATACGGTCACGAAAATCGCCCTGCGCAATGGCTCCAAGGTCGATTGGATTCTGAAAGCGAATAACCTTTCCTCGCCTGCCGCCCTGAAAGCGGATGTCGATATCTTCGTCCCGCAGCCCGAAACCGCCGGACGCTAACCCCTTTCAAAAAGCCCCATGGCTACTCCTCCTAAGAAATCCCTCGGTCGCGGTCTCGGTTCACTTATCGGGGCTGGCGTGACCAAGCCCGCTCAGCCGGTCGCCGCACCCGCCCCAGCCGCAGTCGCTCCCGTTGCTTCGGGTCTGCAGCTACAGGAACTGCCATTGACCTCCATCGTCCCGAATCCGCGCCAGCCGCGCCGTGATTTCGACGACGCCCAGGTGAAGGAGCTCGCCGACTCCATTCGCTCCGAAGGGCTCATGCAGCCGATCGTCGTCCGCAAGGTGAAGGACGGCTACGAACTCATCGCCGGCGAACGCCGTTTCCGCGCCTTCAAGCTGATCGGCGAGAAGACCATCACCGCGCGCATCCTCGAGGCCAGCGACGCTTCCAGCGCCGTGCTTGCGCTCATCGAGAATTTGCAGCGGGCCGACCTCAATGCCATCGACGAAGCCCTCGGCTTCGCTTCGCTCATGCGTGACTTCAGCCTCACGCAAGAAGCCGTCGCCGAGCGTCTCGGCAAGCCGCGCACCAGCATCGCAAACAGCGTCCGTCTCCTCGCCCTCGACAATGAGCTCCAGGCCTACGTCCGTAAGGGCCAGCTTTCCGCCGGCCATGCCAAGGCCTTGCTCGGCATCGAGAATGTCGCCCATCGCGTGCAGGTCGCCCGTCTCGTGATCGAGAAGGGACTTTCCGTCCGCGCCACCGAAGCCGAGGTCAAGAAACTCGCTTCGACCAAGAAGGGTGATCGCAAGCAGGCTGTCCAGACCGTCGTCGCCGACGTCCAGAAGCGCCTCGCTTCCCACTTCGCCGCGCCGGTCTCGGTCGTCCGCAAGGGCACCAAGGGTAGCATCTCGATTCCCTTCAGTAGCGACGACGAACTTGCCCGCCTGCTGGAGAAGATTGGGATCAAACTCTAAGTGGGCACGTGGGCAAGGTGACACGGTGACAAGGGGTGATGAGGCGGCATTGCCGCCCAAGGAAACGAAGATGTCCGCCTCGCTTGGTGAGGTAATGCCCCTTGTCCCCGTGTCACCGTGCCAGCATGTCCCCTGCGCTTTAAGCGCTCAGTTCCGCTGCGCGGAACTTAGTGCTTAAAGTGGCGCATGCCGGTGAAGACCATCGCCATGCCGCGCGCATCAGCGGCGGCGATGACGTCGGCGTCCTTCACGGAGCCTCCCGGCTGGATGGCGCAGGTCGCACCCGCATCGGCCGCGGCGAGCAGGCCGTCAGGGAAGGGGAAGAAGGCGTCGGACGCGATGGCGGAGCCTTGGAGCGAGAGCTTGGCTTCGCCGGCCTTCCAGACCGCGATGCGCGAGGAGTCGATGCGGGACATCTGGCCGGCGCCGACGCTGAGCGTGCGTTCCTTGCCAGCGTACACGATGGCGTTGGACTTCACGTGGCGGACGACGCGCCAGCCGAAGAGCAGGGCGGTCATCTCGTCGGCCGTCGGGGCGCGCTTGGTGACGATTTTGAAGTCGCGCGGGTTGGCGGGCTTCTGGTCGCGGTCCTGGACGAGCACGCCGCCGATGACGGCGCGGACTTCGCGGAGGGTGTCGGCGCGGAGGCCGACCTTGGCGCGCATGAGGCGGAGGTTCTTCTTCTTGCCGAAGATTGCGAGGGCGTCGGCGTCGAACTCCGGCGCGATGATGACTTCAGAGAAGATTTCGGCGATCGCCTCGGCGAGGCCTTTGTCGACGGTGCGGTTAGCGACGATGATGCCGCCGAATGGAGCCTGCTTATCGGTCTCGAAGGCCTTGTGCCAGGCTTCGAGGAGAGTGTCGGCTGAAGCCACGCCACAGGGGTTGGTGTGCTTCAGGATGCAGATCGTCGGGCGCTCGAACTCGCCGATGAGGTAGGTCGCAGCGGTGATATCGAGAATGTTGTTATAGCTGAGTTCTTTGCCCTGCAGTTGCTCGAAGGCTTCGTGGAACGACCCGTAGAGCGCGGCCTGCTGGTGCGGGTTTTCACCGTAGCGGAGGCGCTGGGCGATGGGCAGGGTCGAGGTGAAGCGCGAGGGCAGTCCGAGGACGTTGCCGGCGCCAGGCTGGGCCTGGGACTCGAGGTAGTTGGCAATCGCGGCGTCGTAGGCGGAGGTGCGTTGGAAGACCTTGAGCGCGAGTTCACGGCGGAGTTCGCCGAGGGTCTCGGGGGCCTTCATCGCGGCGAGCACGCGCTCGTAGTCGGCGGGGTCGGTGACGACGGAGACGGAGGCGTGATTCTTGGCCGCGCTGCGCAGCATGGACGGGCCGCCGATGTCGATATTTTCGATGGCGTCCTCGAACGAGCAGTTCGGTTTCGCGACGGTCGCTTCAAACGGGTAGAGGTTCACGACGACGAGGTCGATGAGGTCGATGCCGTGCTTCTTGGCTTCGTCGAGGTGCTCATGTGAATCGCGTCGGCAGAGGAGGCCGCCGTGGACTTTCGGGTGCAGGGTCTTCACTCGGCCTTCCATGATCTCGGGGAAGCCCGTGTGCTCGCTGACGTCGGTCACCGGCAGGCCGGCGTCGCGGAGCATCTTCGAGGTGCCGCCGGTCGAGAGGAGCTTGTAGCCGTGTTCCTTGACGAGGGCCTGGGCGAAGGGCAGGAGGCC
>CALQQQ010000110.1 GCA_943332745.1 Opitutus sp. GAS368
ACGCTCATCCGATGCCTGGCCGTCGTTTCTGGATTCTTGCCGCAAGCCTCTCCCTCACCGTAGCGGCCCTGGCCGCAGAGCCTACCAACCCTTCTGGCAAGCCCGGAGAGGTGATGCCCAACATCGTCGCCGATAGCTTCGCCCCGGAAGAAGGCGGCAAGATTGTCGTCGCCACCAACGCCCACCTTGAAAGCAAGGATGCGACCATCGACGCCAAGAAAATCAGGTTCGACTACCGTACCGGCACCATCGTCGCCGAAGGCAACGTCGTGTATGCCACCAAGAACCTGCGCATCATCGGCGACAAGATCGAAGCCGACCCGCGCAATGACACCATCGTGGCGACCAACGTCCGCTTCGGCCGGGCGCCCATGTACTTCACCGCCGAGACGCTGAAGATCGTCAAAGGCGACAAGACCATGCGCGGCCTGCGCATGTGGAACAGCGAGCCCGACCGGATGGGCATGCACCTCCAGATTGCCGAAGCGGCTTATACAGAATCCGATAATCGTCTCAGGATTCGGAGCGTCACGCCTTACGTGGCGGGAATCCCGTTCTTCAATCTGCCCTATTACGCGCAGGACGGCTATCGCGACATCCCTTACGACCTCTACCTGAATACCGGCAGCGAAGATCGCCAAGGGCGCTACCTGCGTTCGACCTTCCTGATGCGACAGAGCCCTTCCCTCTGGGTCGGCGGCCTGCTCGACATCTATGGTAAATCCGGACTGCTCGTGGGCCCGGCCTTCCGCTACGACAACACGAAGCAACCTGAAGGTGGCATCACCTGGAAGGGTCGCCTCGAGACCGGCTTCATCAACGACCGCGGCGACCTGCTGACCGACGTCTACGGACGCACGACCGATCGCCAACGCGAGTTCATCCTCGGCGAAGTCAACGGGCGCACCGTCGACGGCGTCGAATTCGCCGGCAATATTTTTGGCCAATCGGACCCCGGGTTCTTGCGCGACTTCCGCCCGAACCAGATCCGTGAGAACGGCACTCCCCAGGCTAACTTTGAGATATCGGCGCCCTACGCCGGCGGCTACCTTTCGGCCTCCCTGACGGCGAAGGCGGACAACTATCAGGACATCGTCCAGAAGCTGCCTGAACTCCGCTTCGACCTGCCGCAGCAAGCCATCGACGAGAGCGATTGGAATCGCCGCAGCTTCGTCAGCGCCGGTTATTTCTCGGAACGCCCTTCGGCCGCGCTCCCGCTGCCCGCCTTCCAGACCGCCACCCTGGCGAGCGACGCCTGGTCCGCCACGCGGCTCGACGCCTACTACGGGGTCAACCGCACCTTCACCCTCGGCGAGTGGCTGAGCTTCAAGCCCGTGGGCGGCGTCCGTGCGACGGGTTGGTCAGAAGGCATCAACGGCAACGGCACTTCCGCCAAGGTTATTGCCCAGACGGGCTTCGACCTCGAAGGCCTAGCCACTGGCTCCTGGGATCTCACTGCCTCCAAATGGGGAATTGATGGTCTTCGACACAGCGTCCGCCCCCTCCTCCAATATCGCTTGATGCCTGGAGCTGACCGCGAGATCGGCAATGTGCCACAGAGCCAGCGTGCCGTCTCCGGCTCGATTCTCGAAGAAGTCGACCTCGCCGACCGCCTTGACGCGGCGTCGACCACAGACCGGCAGGTTGCCCGCTTCGGCCTGCGTAATACTCTTGAGACCCGCGACGCCGTCGCTGGCACGCGCGAACTGCTGCGGGCGGACATCTTCGCCGACTGGCGCCAAGGTCCGACCGACGCCGAGACCGGCCGGAGCGACCTCCACTGCGCGGTCAGCCTGACGCCCGCCCCTTGGGTCACCCTCAGTTCCGGCCTCCGCTTACCCAACGGTGGCGGCGCCCCTCTCGAATCTATCCAGAGCCTCGCCTTCAATTCCGGCGATTTCTGGCGGACCTCCCTCAACTGGGTCGAACTCCGTGACACCACCCTCGCCAAGCAGTTCATCTGGGAAGGCCGCGTGACCCTCAACTCGATCTACTCCCTCGTGGCCGCCCTTAATTACGACGCCCTGGCCGGCCAGACAACGTACGAAAGCATCGGTATCATCCAGCGGATCGGGAACTCTTGGGAAATCGAATATGGGGTGATGCAGCGACTAGACCCCTTGAACAACGGCAAAAGCTCATTGGGCTTCCAACTGCGGGCTAGATTATTCAAGTTCTGAACGCGATGGACACCCCTCCAGACTCTCCTTCGGTCCCCGAAGACGGCATCCTGCCTCCGGCCGACCTACCCATCCGCCTCGATGTCTTCGAAGGACCGCTGGACCTGCTCCTGTTCCTGATCCGCAAGAACGAGATCGATATCTATGACATCCCGATCGAGAAGGTTACCCAGCAGTATCTCGAAATCCTCCGCACGCAGGAGAAGGACAACCTCGAGCTCGCCGGCGACTTCTTCGTGATGGCCGCGACGCTCATGTACATTAAGAGTCGCATGCTTCTGCCCGTCGAAAGCCGCCCCGAAGAGGAGGTCGTCGCCGCCGACGAAGGCCAAGATCCGCGCTGGGCGCTGGTCCAGCAGCTCATCCAGTATAAGCGCGTCAAAGAGACCGCCGCTATCATCCGCGGCCTCGTCGATGACCGTCAGGGCCTACTCGGGCGCTATGTCGTCCAACCTCAGGGCGAAGACGCCGTCGCGCGACCTGTCGCCCCGGCGGACCGCATCGAACTCTGGAACACCTTCAACCTCGTCCTGCGCCGGCTGGCCGAACGCATTCAGCCTGGTAATATCACGACCGAGACCGTCACCGTTTCCGACCGCATGGAGACGATCCTCGCTCGCCTCGAGACCGAGACCACCTTCGCCTTCACCAGTTTGCTACCGGAACGTCCGACCATCGGCTTCCTCGTGGCCACTTTCCTCGCTTGCCTCGAGTTGGCGCGCCTCGGAAAGCTTAATTTGGAGCAAGACGCCGCCTTTGCTGAAATCAACTGCTCCAAGGCCGAAGCCGCCGCTGTGCCCAACGCCGGGGAAGTGCTCGAAGGGAAGTCGGAGTTCGACGAACCGACTTCGCCGACGGAGTAAGCCGCAGGCTTGAATTCTCAGGCCGCCTAGACAGATTAGACCTATGGATCGCGCCAAGCGCCCTCAGAACCGGCTTCTCGGCCTAGGTCTCGACGGTCAGGATAAGCATAAGCGGATTACCCGCGGCGCCGGCTTCAACCTCGTGGGCGGCTCGGAGGATACCCATGAACGGATGGTCGAGACCGTGATCAAGACGTCCGAGGACCTTAGCCGCAAGGGACGCACCATTGCCGACGCCCACCCGGAGCAGTTGGCCGACCTGCTCCGCAAGCACGACCGCGGTGCTTGAGCCAAAAAGGAGCCACAGACGGATTGACTCACCTGTTTCACGGGATTTGACTCTTATTCCCCAATGAGCAACGAGCTGCCTCCTCCTCCGCCCCCACCCCCGCCTCCTGCCGACGGAGACAACTCCGCCCCGCAGGCTCCTAAGCTTAAACTCGCCAAACCAGCTGGCTTCGTTCCGCCGCCTCCTCCCGCACCCAGCGCCGATGCTGGTGCCGCGATTCCGCCGCCCCCCGCCGCCATCCCTGCTCCCGCAGCAGCTCCTCGCCCGGCTGCTACTCCGATTGCCAATCGCAACGTCGGCAAGGTCGCCGCAGCGTTTGACGTCCTCGCGCTTGTCGCTTCCCTTGTAGGTGCAGGGCTCCTCGCGCTGGAACTCTTCGTCAAATCCAAAGGTTAAGTCTCTTTCATGGCCTCCGATCTCATCCTCAATCTCGATAACAGCAACTTCGACGCCACCATCAAGGCGTCGGCCGTCCCCGTCCTGGTGGACTTCTGGGCCACCTGGTGTGGTCCGTGCAAGCAGATCGGCCCCGTGCTCGATCAGCTTGCCACCGAGATGAACGGAGCCGTCCAGATCGTAAAGGTCGACGTCGATACCAATCAGGCGCTGGCCCAGCAGCTGGGCGTCAACTCCATCCCTGCCCTGTTCCTTTACAAGAATGGCGTCGTGGTGGACAAGATGGTCGGTGCTCGTCCTAAGGGCGACATCGCCGCCTTCATCAAGAAGCACTCCTGAAGTCGGGCGAAAGCCCAATAAGAAAGGCCCGGTATCGCGACCGGGCCTTTTTGTTGCCGCCTGCTCCGAAGCCTTACTTGGATTCGAGCGGGTGTTCCTTCAGGAGGTCGGCAGGGTTATACTGGGCGCGGTTACCAATGGCCTTACGAACTTCGGCGACCTTGGTGTCCATGACCGGCTCGGCGACATTACCCCAAGCCTGACGGACGTAAGTCGCGATATGGGCGATTTGCGCGTCCTTGAGGCCGGCGCCGATGTTCGGCATGTTGCCGTTATACTTCACGCCGTTGACTTCGATCTCACCCGCAAGACCAGCGAGGACGGCCTTGATGATGCGCTCTTCCGGGCCGGCAACCCAAGCAGACTTGGCGAGCGGAGGGAAGGCGCCCGGGACGCCGAGACCGGTCGCTTGGTGGCAGGCGGCGCAGTTCACGATGAAGAGCTTCTCGCCCTTGGCGGCGTCGGGCTCAAAGGCCACCGGACCGCCGGCCACGGAGGCCTTGGGGGCGTTGAGGTCGAAGGCAGTCGGCGCGAAGTTGCCGGAGTTTTGAGTAAGATAGAGACCAGCCCAGAAGCCGAAGCCGCAGAAGAGGAAGACGATGAAGATCGGCGTCAGGGAGAAGCCCTCGGCGGGCTCGTCCTTATCGCGCGACAGCTGCGAGTGAACCTCCACGAGGCGTCCGTCGGACGGGCCTTCGGAGCCGGCGCCAGAGGGACCCCGGCGTGGGCGGTTGTTATCAGGATGACGGTTACGGTCGTTCATGGGTTCACTGCTTCAGTTTGGCTTCCGGCGAGGAGTAATCCTGACGGAGGGATTTAAGGTAAGCCACCAAGGCGACGGCGCGCTCCGAGGGGACGACGCTCTTGCCATCGGCTGAGAGAGCGTAGAGGTAAGAGTAATAAGGATGCCAGGTGGCGCCGCGCGAGGCAGGGTCGCGGAGGAGGGCGTCGAGGTCGAACCGGCTGGCACGGGCGCCATAGTTGGCGAGGTCCGGACCGATG
>CALQQQ010000111.1 GCA_943332745.1 Opitutus sp. GAS368
ACGGCCGGAAGCCTAATGCTCGCCCATGCTTCGTTTCGCTTTCGGTCTGTGGCTGCTCTCTTCCCTGCCAGCGAACGCGGCCGAGGAAACACGCTCACCAGCGGAAGTCCGCGCTGATTTCACCTACGGCCGCGCGCTTGTCACAGGCACCGTCGAAGGTGTCACCGAGTACCTGCCTGTCAGCTCCACTGGCCACATGATCATCAGCGATCGCCTGCTGGGGGTTTCGAATGACCCCCATGTCACCGTGTCCAATCTCACTGATCGTAAAGGCCGGCCAATCTCTTTGGCGCGCGTAGCCGACGACTATATCGTCATCATTCAGATTGGCGCGATTCTCGCTGTCTTCGTGGCTTTCTTCGGCCGGATCCGCACGCTTTTGTCCGGACTTTGTCGGGGCGAACGTCGTTCGCTCGACCTCGCTATGGCCATTGTCGTGGCGTTCATCCCCGCCGCCGTGCTCGGCTTTCTATTCAAGGATGCCATCACGGCTTATCTGTTCTCGGTCGAAGTCGTCGCCGCCGCCCTGTTGGTCGGAGGTCTCGTCATCTTGGTATTCGAACACTTGCTTCCCAGGAAATCAGCCGAGTCGGCTGACGAAGTCGCCGCGATCGGGTGGCGCTCTGCCCTAACCGTCGGCCTCTGCCAGTGTTTCGCCTTGATTCCAGGCACGAGCCGCTCGCTCGCGACGATTCTCGGCGGACGCTTGGCTGGGCTTTCCCATGCGGCCGCCACGGAGTTCTCCTTTCTCGTAGGTCTGCTCACCCTTTCCGCTGCTTCCATCTATAAGATGTGGTCGCTCGGCCCTGCCCTCACGAAGGTCTACCCCGCCGGCCCGGCGAGTGTCGGGTTGTTGGTCGCGGCGGTGACGGCCTTCGTGTCGGTGAAGTGGCTGGTCGGCTACGTTTCGCGGAATGGGCTGGGTGTGTTCGCCTGGTACCGCATCGCGCTAGGCGGTGCGATACTGGCGATCCTGGCTCTGAAGTGAGCCCGGCTTAGGCGCCGAGCTCGAAGCCCTTGCGGTACTCGCGCCGGACGTAGGCGTTGGCGGCCTTATCGTTCGTCACTTCCATCTTCGCGCCGTCCCAGAGCAGTTTGCGGTCGGGGTAACGGGAAGCGAGATTGCCCATGAGCACCATCTCGGAGAGAGGGCCGGAGTAATCGAAGTTCGAAGAAGCCGCGACGCCCCCCTTACAGGCGCGAATCCAATCCTTCTCATGGCCATTGGAATTGCCGGGGATTCTCGCGATGGTCTTGTCGAGCTTCTTGGCCGAGGCGCGCAGGTCCGCATTAAGGATACGCGGGTTGAGACCATAGCAGCCGCAGACGAGCTTGCCCTTGTCGCCGATGAAGTAGCAGCCGCCGTTGGGGTCGCCGAAAGGCATGTCGTCTTCCAGTTCGTCCGGGCGCTGGGGCATCAGGCCGCCATCCCACCAGGTGAGGGTCACGGGGGGCATCTCGCCGCGGGCCGGGAACTTGAAGCGGACAATCGAGGAGCGCGGATAGGATTCGTGCTTACCGGAGGTCTTCTTGCCGAAGGTCTCGTAAACGGTGGAAACATTGCCTTCGACGCTTTCAGGGTAGCGCAGGTTGAGTGCCATGAAGGCTGGGTCGATGATGTGGCAACCCATGTCGCCGAGGGAGCCGGTGCCGAAATCCCACCAAGCGCGCCACTTGCCAGGGTGATACGAAGCGTGGAAAGGACGGAGCGGTGCCGGGCCGCACCACTGATTCCAGTCCATGCCATCGGGTGCTTTCTGGACTTCGCTCGGGCGATCCATCTCGAGGCTCTGTGGCCAGATGGGTCGGTTGGTCCAGGTATGGACTTCGCGGACCTTGCCGATGAGACCAGCCGCGATCCATTCGGTGACCTGACGGATGCCTTCGCCGGAGTGGCCCTGATTACCCATCTGCGTCACGACTTTATATTTATGAGCCGACTCGGTCAGGATGCGTGCCTCGAAAACGGAATGGGAGATCGGCTTCTGGACGTAGACGTGCTTGCCGCGGCGCATGCACTCCATGGCGATGTAAGCGTGCGAATGGTCAGGCGTGGCGATGATGACAGCGTCGATGTCTTTCTGCTCATCGAGCATCTTGCGGAAGTCGGTGAAGAGGGCCGCCTTCGGGAACTGCTTGATCGTGCCACCGCAGCGGCTGAGGTCTAGGTCGCAGAGCGCGACAATGTTCTCATCGGCGGAGTTCTTCACATTGCTGCCGCCGACGCCACCGAAGCCGATGGCCGCGATGTTCAGCTTCTCGTTCGGCGAGACCGTACGGGCAGCGGAATTGAGCCAAGGGCGGGTCACCGCGAAAGCGGCGGCGGCCATGCCGGTATTACGAAGGAAAGACCGACGGTTGAGCTGGGGTGTCATGAGGTTGGGGTCAGGTTTAACTATGACCCCAAGCGGCAGTCGCAAGTTCCATGCTCTCCGGATCGTTGGGCTTAAACGTCAGAAAGCCCCACCATGACGTCATTTGCGTTTCTCAAGCAGTTGAGTATCGCTCCGACGAAGTCCACCGATGTGAATAGGTTGCGTGGTCAGGCTCTCGCCGCCGCCTATCTCGCTGTCTGGATGAATCTTATGACGCCCCTGCCCTGCCCCAGACAGGCGAAGTTTCGTTTGACTATGCTGTGAATAAACTGTTCATAAAGGAAACCACCACGACCCTGATGTTTAAGCGCTTCCCCGGGCTATTCACCCAAGCCATTGGCATCGACCTTGGCACGGCCAACACGCTTGTCTTCCTTAAGGACCGAGGCGTTGTCCTCCGCGAGCCCAGCGTCGTCGCCATCCGTACCAGCACGCGCAAGCCGATTGCCGTCGGCAACGAAGCTCGCATGATGCTCGGTCGAACGCCGGGCGACATCCAGGCCCTGCGTCCGATGAAGGATGGCGTTATTGCCGACTTCGAGATCAGCGAGCACATGCTCCGCTACTTTATCGGCAAGGTTGCCCGTAAGTCCCTCTTCACCAATCTCACCGTCGTCGTGGCCGTCCCTTACGGGATTACCGCCGTCGAACGCCGCGCCGTCATGGATTCGGCCTATCGCGCCGGAGCCGACGATGTGATCACCATCCCCGAGCCGGTCGCTTCTGCCATCGGCGTCGGCCTGCCAGTCGAAGAGCCCACTGGTTCGATGATTGTCGATATTGGCGGCGGTACGACCGAAGTTGCGGTGCTTTCCCTCGGCGGCATCGTCCACGCCCGCTCCATCCGTGTCGGCGGCGACGAGTTCGACATGTCGATCATCAAGTATATCCGCAACTCCTACAACCTGATCATCGGCGAACGCACTGCGGAAGAAATTAAGATCAAGATTGGTTCCGCCTACGCCCTCGAACAGGAGCTTACCTTCGAGGTCAAGGGTCGCGATAATGTCACCGGTCTCCCCCGTCAGCTCCACCTTACATCCCAGGAGGTCCGTGAAGCGATGGCCGATAACATTAACCTTATCATCGAGGCCATCAAAGGCTCATTGGAGCGCATTCCGCCTGAACTTTCGGCCGACCTCGTTGACCGTGGTATCGTGCTTGCCGGTGGCGGTTCCCTGATCCGCAAAATCGACCGCGCTATCTCCGAAGCCACTGGCCTGCCTGTTTTCGTCGCCGAGGATCCCCTTTGCGCCGTCGTCAACGGCACCGGTAAGATTCTCGCCAACTCCTCCCGCTGGAGCGGTCGAGACTAAGCCCGCCTGCGGGCCGCCCCGCCATGGATCAGAATCGCCAAGGTGCCCGTGCTTCCTATGTCGCCCTCGCGATCTTTGTCGCGCTGTGGGTGTTGATGCCGGCCGCTATCCGACGTCTCAACCGCGAGGCCTTCGCCGAGTTCCAAGCGCCCGCGCTGCACCTGCTAGGTAAGTCGCGCGACATGGCGACCTTCTGGGAAAAGAAGAGCCGTTCCACCGAGGAGATGGCCGCCGCCGGTCGCGACCTTGCCCGCATCAACGCTGCTCTGGAGATCAAGCTGAACGCGATGGATGACGTCCGGCGCGAGAACATCCGTTTGCGCGAGATCACCCGTTACGTCGTCCCGGCCGAATATTTGTCCGTGGTTGCCCGCGTGGCCACGCGCGACAGTTCGTCCTGGTGGCAGCGCATTGTGATTCGCAAAGGGCGCAATGATGGTATTCGGCCCGGTGCTCCGGTGGTTTTTGGTAACAACGTTGTCGGACGAGTCACCGCCGTTCACCTCACGACCAGCGAGGTCGACCTCGTGACTAGCCCTGGTTTCCGCTGCACGGCCTACCTAGAAGGCGACGACCAGAACCGTATCGCCCTCGTCAATGGCGTCGCCTCTAATTCCCTCGGGACCGCGAAGGCCCGCGTCAGTGTGATTCCGCATGACTACACGCCGCCGGCGGGCCAGCCCGCCCGCGTCTTCACGACCGGCATGGGGGGCGTCTTTCCAAGCCGGCTCCTCCTCGGTTATCTCGATGGCGGTACCTACTCGACTCAGGTTGGCAATTTTAAGGAGAGCCTGCTGATTCCCTCGCGCGACCTTTACAATCTGCAGGAGGTCTCCGTGCTCGTCCCGTTGCATCAGAATCCGGGCGAAGCCTTGATGCAGGGAGACCAATTCCAGTGAACACGGGCTGGGCATGGCTGATTCTCGCGATCGCAACCTACCCTTGGTTGCTGGGTGCTGATCTTGCCTCCGACGTCTTCGCCTCGTGGTCTCTGACGATTTTCATCTCCGGGGTCTGCCTTATCGCCCCCAGTCGTCGTTTACGTCGATGGCAGTCCGTCCTCTTTGCGGCCTTCCTCGGCTTCCTGTTCGAAGCTCGCCGACCAGTCCCCGACGGCACCGTGGCCCTCGCCTTGGTCGGCGCCGCGATCTTCCTTTCCTCCAATCGACAACTGCTCCGCAACACCCCCCGCATGCTCTGGGCCGCTGTCATCGTGAACGTCCTCGCTTGTCTTTGCTGGTATGTCGGCGCCGCGTTCGTCGCTCCCGTCGCCGCCAGCGAGCTGGCTGGCCAGCTCACCCTGCAACTGTTGGTCGCTGGTATCGTCGGGATTGTCGTCCTTCTGCCCGTCGCGCTGACGCA
>CALQQQ010000112.1 GCA_943332745.1 Opitutus sp. GAS368
CCGTATTCGCCTCGGCCAACGAGGTGAGCATGCGGTGCCCGGCGCCATGGCCGAGGGCTTCAAGCCCCAGGCGGATGGCACTGGCGATACCTTGGCGATTACTCGAGCCGTGGGCCTTCATGACGAGTCCGGTGAGTCCGAGGAGTGGGGCACCGCCGTAACGTTCTGGCTTCAGTTTGCCTTTGAGGTCGCGCAGGAGCGGGAACATGGCGATGCCGCCAGCCAGATAGACCGGATTGCTCTTCACTTTGCTGCCGACCATGTCGCGGACCATGTAGACGAGGCCTTCGAGGGTCTTGAGGATCACGTTGCCGGTGAAGCCGTCGGTTACGACGACGTCACAAGCGTCGCCGAAAACGTCGAAGCCTTCAACGGGTCCGACGTAATTAATGCGCCCGCCCATGGCTTTGAGCAGGGTGTGGGTACGATTGATGCGCGGGCCACCTTTACCTTCTTCGGTGCCGACGGAGAGGAGGCCGACGCGCGGGCTGGTGATGCCGAGGGCGCTTTGGGCGTAGATAGAGCCAAGGACGGCGTTGTGGACCATCTGGGCGGGGGTCGCCTCGGGGTTGGCACCCACGTCGAGCATGACAAAGTGGCCTTCGCGGCGAGGCATGATAGCCGCGAGGGCGGGGCGCTCGGCGCCTTCCATCGGTCGGACTTTGATCGTGCCAGCGGCGACAAGGGCCTTGGTGTTGCCGGTCGAGACGACAACGTCGACTTCCCCAGCTTTCAACATCTCGAGCGCGATTACCATCGAGGAGTCGCGCTTGGATTTCAGGACGGCCATCGGGGCGTCGTCCGACGAGACGATGCTGGCGGCGTTGCGGAAGCTAACGCGGTCGCTCTTCAGGACGCGATGCTCTCTGGCGAGCATGCGGAGGTTATCTTCATGGCCGACGAGCACGAGCCGATCATCTGGCCCGATGTAGTCTTCCTTAAAAGCTAGGGCAGCGGCGGCGACGGCTTCCGAAGGGCCCATGTCGCCACCCATGCAGTCGAGGGCGATACGGTGGCCTTTCTTCGGAGTGGCTTCGGTCATGAGGTCGGGCGGAGCCCGGTTGGAGCTTAGGCTCCGGTGTCTAGGACCTGGCGACCGCGATATTTGCCCGAGGTCGGGTCGACGCGGTGGGAGCGACGAAGAGCACCTGATTCGCCGTCTTTAACGAGTTTCGGGGCGCGGAACTGGTTGGCGGCACGACGGAGTCGGCTGCGGCGTTTGGACTGTTTACGTTTCGGGTTGGCCATGGTTCTACGCTGGGATGAGGGTCGGTTCTACCCCTCCCGCCCCTTCGGTCAAGCCCCCTTTCCATTCCCTTGCGAATGTGGGCGGGTTTGCTTGTCTGGCCCGATGCCCGGCCATCCCGCCCTTTTCCTCGATCGCGACGGTAACCTCATCCGCGACCACCACCACACCTGCCGGGAGGACCAGATTGAGCTGATCCCGGGGGTGAAGCCTGCCTTGGCGGCCTGCCTCCGCGCCGGCTATCGCCTCTTCGTGCTGACGAACCAGAGCGGCATCAATCGTGGCATCTTCACCTGGGAGCAATACGAGGCGTGTAACCGCCGTATGCTTGAATTGCTCGCGTTGCCGGCTCCTGGCATCCTGGAGATAAAGGCGGCGCCGGAGCGGCCCGACGAGCTGTCCCTGTACCGCAAGCCGAGTCCGCGCTTTATCCTGGAGAAGATCGCCGAGCACGGACTCGATCCAGCGCGCTGTTGGATGACCGGCGACCGCGTTTCCGATTGGGAGGCCGGACTCAACGCCGGTATTCGCTCGTGTGCGATGCGCAGCGGGGCGGCGAAGTCTGAGGAGCTTTTGGAGGCCGCCAGTCGGGGTTTCGCGGTGCATGACGATTTCCCCGCTTTCGTGCGCGCAGAACTGAAGCTGGACTTCTGAACCAACAAAAAGGACGAACCGGGTGGTTCGTCCTTTGATCGCCTGAGTGAGCGGATTAGGCCTTCGGCTTTTCTTTATCGCAGGGGCACTTGCCGTCCTTCTTCTCTTCGCCGGCAGCAGCCTTGGGCTTTTCCTTGTCGCAAGGGCACTTGTCGTCCTTCTTCTTTTCTTCGGAGACGAGGGACGCCTTGGGCTTTTCTTTTTCGCAAGGGCACTTGTCGTCCTTCTTCTTTTCTTCAGCGCTGACGAAGGCAGCGGATAGAGCGAGGATACCAACGGTGAGGGTCAGGAGTTTGAGGAACTTGGTGTTCATGGTAGAGGTATATGGTCACCGATAATTGGCCCAAGTCAATCGGCCGGAGGGCATTCCGGTCAGTGAGTTTACCCTACTGGCCAATCGCGTCGCGGATACGGATAATTTCGTCCAGCGACTTCGTTAAACCGCTGCCAGGCAACCAGTTGCTTCCGCTATTGACCTGATAGACATGCTTGTTCTTGACGCAGCCCAGGTCTTTGACTCCGGGGATCCGTGCCATTTCAAGGGCTTTTTCAGGGCTGTTCGTGATCATGCTGTCCACTCCGGAGTTCTGGACCCAAAGCACGGCGTCCGGCTTCGCAGCGACAAGAAGCTCCCAGTCGAACTTGACCCAGGCGCCGCGCGACAGGGCTGAACTCAATCCGGCGGCCGCCAAGGGTTCGGCAAGATAACTATCCGGGCCGGCCATGACTCCGTCCCAGATGACGATGACCTTTCGCGTGGTCGTCACGGGCCGGCTTGAAAGCAGCGTGGTGATTTTCTTTGCGGCCTCGGTGCGGCCGGTGGCTTCGCCGAGCAGTCGGATGTCCTTGCTGACGGAGTCTTTGGATTCGGGGTTCAGTATGATAGTGCGTACTCCAGCCTTCGCGCACTTCTCAGCCCAGAGCGGATTCGCCATGCGCGGGATGATTACGAGATCTGGCTTCGTCCTGAGCAGGCGCTCGAGGTCAGGCATGAAGACATCGGCATCGCGTGCGGCCGGATGATTCTTCGGTAGCGGGCACCAGCGCGTGGCCATGACAATCTCGGCGGCGCAGCCGAGGTCGGCCAAAGTCTGCGTCGCGCCGGGGCTATAGCTGGCGATACGATGTCCGCCTGCGTTCAGGGTCAGGCAGGTCGCGATCCAGAGGAATAGAGCGCGCATCAGACGGAGAGGAGTCTGGCCAGGCGCATCGCTGAATCGAAGCTGCCGCGGTCCGCCTTGCCTTGGCCGGCGATTTCGTAGGCCGTGCCGTGGTCGGGGCTCGTCCGCACGTGCTTGAGGCCGAGACTCAGGTTCGCCGAAGTCGCGAAATCGACGGCCTTCAGCGGGGCGAGGCCTTGGTCGTGATAGATCGCGGCGACGGCGTCGAATTCACCCTGAAGATGTCGATGGAAGACGGTGTCGCCCGGCAGCGGGCCGACGACCTCATGGCCTTCGGCGCGCAAGGCTTCGACGGCTGGCCTGATAATTACATCGTCTTCTTTGCCGAGCAGGCCGCCTTCACCGGCATGCGGATTCAGTCCGCAGACGGCGATGCGTGGCCGACGGTCGCCGAGCTTCACTCGGAGTGAGATGAGCGCGAGCACCGTGCGACGGATGTCCGCGCCGGTGATGGCGCGGGGCACTTCGGAGAGAGGGACGTGCCAAGTGACTAGTCCGACGGTCATCTTTCCTCCGGCGAAGGCCATGACGGGTTCGCCGCTCCAGCGCGACGCAAAGAATTCCGTCTGACCAGGGAAGACGTAGCCGACGCCGGCGAGGCCTTTCTTGTTCACCGGCCCGGTTACGACCGCAGAGAAACGCCCGCCAGTGGTGCCTCGCGCGGCGACTTCCATTGCTTCAATCGCGATGAGCTGACCGGCCTCATCGGGCTTACCTGGACGAGTGACGAAATTCTTCGGCCCGACGGCGATACCTTGGCCGAGTTGCTCGATCCAATCAGCAGGGCCAACCGGCACGACTGAACCAGCCAGGCCGGGGTTGTCCTTCAGCCAGCTCGCAAGTAGTTCGGGCCCGACGCCGGCCGGATCCCCGCTGGTGACGGCCATGGGTAGGGGGTTCATTCGGGCGAGACGAAACGGCCACGCTTGCCGCCGAGGAAGAAGTTCAGGAAATCGTGCGCTTCCGTGGTCTGGTAGTCGCCTTCGCTCAGGGCCTTCTGCGCGAGTGTGGCGCAGGCGCCGTGCGTGGCGTAGACCGCGTGGTAGGCGCGCTTGATCTCCGCGACGACTGGGGCCGGCACGGCGCGTCGGCGGAGGCCGATGAGATTGAGTCCTGAGATCAGGTTGCGGCCGTGGGCCAGCGCGTTCGGCGGGACGTCCTCCGTGATAACGGCGTTGCCCGAGACGAGCGCGCCGCCGCCGATGCGGCAAAATTGGTGCACCGCCACGCCGCCGCTGATGAAGGCCTTGTCCCCGACGAGCACGTGGCCGCCGAGCATGCAGCCGTTGGCAAGAATGACATCATCGCCGAGCACGCAATCGTGGGCGACATGGCTGCCGGCCATCAGGAGTCCATCCGTACCGATGACGGTGCGTTCGCCTGCCTTGGTGGCGCGGTGAATCGTGACGTGTTCGCGGATGACTGTGCGGTCGCCGATGCGCGTGCCAGAATCCGTGGCGGGGTCGAAGGCGAGATCCTGCGGATCGCCGCCAATAACGGCGAAGTGGTCGACGCGTACGCCGGCACCGAGTTCAGCCCCCGCCTTAACAATTGCATGGGACGCGATGCGGCAGCCGGCTCCGAGCGTTGCGCCCGCTTCGATGATCGCAAAAGGACCTATCTCAACGTCAGGGTCGAGTCGGGCGGAAGGGTGGACCTGGGCGGAAGGGTGGATCACTTCGGAGGGGTGGCACTGCCGAACAGTTCGAGCTGGGCGGCTTTGACCATATCGTAGACGCGAAGCAGGCGGAGCAACTGCAACGTGTCAGATTTCGCGTAACTCTGGTTCGATTCGACCACTTGGACGAGGTTCTCGAGGATCGTCCGGAAGGTCAGCACGTGGTCCACGCCGCTTTCGCGCAGCAGGGTGATGCTTTCGGAGCGCTGCGGTTCCGTGGCCGGGATGCCCGGGAGCACGAGGATCTTCGCGAGCGGCTGGCCCTCGGTCGGCGTC
>CALQQQ010000113.1 GCA_943332745.1 Opitutus sp. GAS368
CTTGCACCGCCTGCGTCGTGGCAACCCGCAGTGCCATACCTTCCTCGTCGACGAGGCCGAGGGTGCGCTGGTCGGCGCCACACCCGAGACACTCCTTTCCCTGTTCGACGGCGCCGTCCGCTCTGAATCCGTGGCCGGCACGACCCGCCGAGGTGAATCGGCCTCCGAAGACGCCAGCCTGGCTGAAGCGTTGCTCACGAGCGAAAAAGATCTCCGCGAACACAGCGCTGTCACGGCCTCGATCCTCCGTCGTCTCCGCATGGTCGGCGTCCTGGCCGCGACCTCGCGTAACGCCGAACTCCTTCGTCTCGGTAATGTCATGCACCTGCGTACGCCGATCGAAGGCACCATGCCGGCGGATCGCCGATTCCTCGAGGTCGCCGGCGAACTTCACCCGACCCCAGCCGTCGGTGGAAAACCCCGCGCACTAGCCCTTCCTTTCATCCCAGGATTCGAACCGCATCAACGAGGGCTCTATACTGGAGCCGTCGGCTGGGTGTGTTCAGATGGCTCTTCCGGTAAGCTCTTTGTGGCCCTGCGTTGCGCCCGAATCAAAGGCTCCGAAGCCCGTGCCTTCGCCGGCGCTGGCATCGTAGCCGGCTCGGATCCCGACGCCGAGTCGACGGAAACCGAGATGAAGCTACGCACAATCCTTGAGGCGCTGATCTGAGGATGAAGGTCATCCTTCAACGCGTGATCTCGGCCTCGGTATCCGTAGACGGATGCACTACCGGCAAGATCGGCGCCGGCTATCTCCTGTTCGTCGGCTTAGCCGCCGGCGATGACGAGATCACCGTCCGGAGGCTCGCTTGCGACGTCTCCAAGGCTCGCTTGATGTCCGATGCCCAAGGCAAGATGGGCGTCAATCTGCGCGATGCCGGCGGACAAGCCTTGGCCGTTAGTCAGTTCACCTTACTGGCCGACTTCTCCAAGGGAAACCGCCCGTCGTTCAATGGCGCGGCCAAGCCCGATGTCGCCAAACCGCTATTCGACTTGTTTGTCCGCGAACTCTCCCAACTTCTCGGACAGCCTGTGCCGACCGGGGTCTTCGGTGCCGACATGCAGGTCGAACTGTTGAACGACGGCCCAGTGACGGTGGTGCTCGAATAGTTTAGGCTTAACCTCCGCCCCCGCCCTCCCTACCTCTCAAGTCCGCCCATGCTTTCCGTCCGCATCATCCCTTGTCTCGACGTCCATGGCGGACGCGTGGTCAAAGGCATCAAGTTCGAGGAGCTGCGTGATGCGGGCGACCCGGTCGCCGTCGCGGCGGCCTATGAAAAGCAAGGGGCCGACGAGCTCGTCTTCCTGGATATCACCGCTTCCAGCGACGAACGACGCACCATGGTCGACGTCGTTGAACGGACAGCTGACCAGGTCTTTATGCCGCTCACCGTCGGCGGTGGCCTTCGTTCCGTTGAAGACATCCGCACGATGCTGAACGCCGGTGCGGATAAGGTCTCCCTCAACACTTCCGCGATCAAGGACCCAGATCTTATTCTGCAGTCGGCCCGCAAATTCGGCAGTCAGTGCATCGTGGTGGCAATCGATGCCAAGAACGTCGGCCCAGGCAAATGGGAGGTCTTTACCCACGGCGGTCGTAATGCCACGGGACTCGACGCGATCGAATGGGCGCGTAAAGCCCACTCCCTCGGCGCCGGTGAGATTCTGCTGACCAGCATGGATCGAGACGGTACCGCCGCCGGTTACGACATCCCGCTCAACCTCGCCGTCTCCTCGGCTGTCGAAGTCCCCGTCATCGCCTCAGGCGGCGCCGGTAACCTCGACCACATGGCCGATGTCCTGAAGCAAGGGGGCGCCAGCGCGGTCCTCGCCGCCAGCATCTTCCATTTCGGCACCTATACCGTCCGTCAGGCCAAGGAACACCTCCGTGCCGCCGGCCTGCCCGTAAGGCTTTAAGCGACGGGCGGCGGGACGGCTTTCGGCATCACCAAGATCTTATCTAGGCGATGGCCATCCATGTCCACCACCTCGAAGATATGTCCCAAGGCCTCGACGCGGTCGCCTTCCGCCGGAATACGGCCAAGGGTGCGCATGATGAAGCCAGAGATCGCGGTGAAGCGGCCCGAACCTTCGCCGGGGAATCGACCGATGATGCCCGTGGCCTCACGGAAATCATCCAGCGAGACGACCGCATCGACGATCCAGCTGCCATCATCACGGCGACGAATCGGCTTGGGCTGAGCGATGGGTGAACCTTCGTTCGGGAGTTCCCCGACGACGGATTCAAGCACGTCGTTCAAGGAGACGACTCCGCGAACCCGGCCGAATTCGTCCGTGACCAACGCGATATGAATCTTATCCTTACGGAACATCTCGAGCAGCTGCGTCCCCGTACAGTTGGTCGGAACGGTCGGAGGCTCAGTGAGCAGGTCCTTGATCGAGGCGGTGCCAACCAGCGAGAGGTTGGCCCAGAGGCGCTTCACCGAGACGACGCCTAGCGGTCGGTCAGGCGAACTTCGGTATACCGGGAACCAGGTGTGACCCGAGGCCACGACCTTGCGCCAGTTGACCTCATCAGAGTCTTCAAGGTTAAGCCAGACGACACGATTACTTGGCGTCATGAGACGCTCGGCGGTTACTAGGTCCAGGGATAAGGCTCCATGCACCATGCGATGCTCTGCCGCATGCAGCACACCGGAAGCCATGCCTTGATCGACCATCATGCGGAGCTCGTCTTCGGACATCGTGTCTTCGGGCGTACGCTTACGACCGAAGAGGCGTAGGATGATGTCGGCAAAGAAACCTAACGTACTGACCAGCGGCGAGGCGAGGAACGAGACCGCAATCATCGGACGGGACAGCATTACCGCCAAACCTTCCGGATTTGAGAGGCCGAGCCGCTTGGGCACGATTTCAGCCAGAACGATGGTCATCGAACCGATCACAAAAGAGACGCCCGTCCGGGAGATGGCGTCCGCATTATCGTGCAGCCACACCCAGTTGCTGGCCTTGAGATAAGGCATGATATGCGCCGCCAGCGGTGCCCCGCCAAAAGTTGCCGCGATGATACTGCCGAAAGTCAGTCCGACCTGGACGGTGGAGAGGAACTTCGAGGGGTTAGCCAGGAGCTCTAGGGCCGCCTTCGCCCCTTTACTGCCGTCTTCGGCTAGACGGGTCAGTCGACGACGGTTAGAGGACACCAGCGCCATTTCCGAAAGCTCGAAAATACCGATGGTGGCCCAGCAGGCTAATATCACGAACAATTCCACGAAAATAGGCCTAGGGTCCGTGGGTCCACCAGTCAAATCCGCTTGTTCACATCCTGCCTCCCCCTACGGTCTAACCCTTAATGGCGACCCATTTCGAGGTAATCATCGTCGGCAGCGGTATCGGCGGGCTGAGTTTCGCGCTCAACCTCGCTCAGCGTGGCCATTCCGTCGCCATCGTCACAAAGAAGACGAGCTCGGAATCGAACACGAACTGGGCCCAGGGCGGCATCGCCTGTGTCACCGATAAGACCGACGACTTCCAGAGCCACATGAAGGACACCCTGACGGCCGGCGACGGCCTCTGCGACTTGGATGCCGTAAAGCACATTATCGAGTCCGGCCCAGATCGTGTCGCCGAACTGATCGCCTGGGGCGTCGAATTCGAGAACGGCACCGACGGCCGACCCGATCTGGGACGCGAAGGAGGCCATTCCCAGCGCCGCATTCTCCATGCCCGTGATATGACGGGGCGCGCCATTGAGTCCGCTCTGCTCCGCGCCATCGCCCGCTCACCGAAGGTGGTGATGCTCGAGCACCATCTCGCGATCGACCTCATCACTCGCGCCAAGCTCGGCGCCTGCCCGATCGGCGCCGCCGATGATCGTGTCCTCGGCCTCCACGTGCTCAACACCAAGGCCGGTCGGGTCGAGACGCTTTCGGCCGACGCCGTGGTCCTGGCTACGGGCGGCACCGGACAGGTCTACCAGTTTACGACCAATCCCGACATCGCTACGGGCGATGGCATCGCGATGGCCTATCGTGCCGGAGCCGAAGTGCGCGATATGGAGATGGTCCAGTTCCATCCGACTGCGCTTAAGGCTCCTGACGGAAGCCGTGCGCTCATCTCCGAAGCAGTCCGCGGCGAAGGCGCCATTCTACGCGACATATCCATGCGGGCATTCATGAAGGACTTCCACCCGCTGGGTGATCTGGCTCCGCGCGACATCGTAGCCCGAGCCATCGACTCCGTCATGAAACGTGACGGTGCGCCACATGTCCTGCTCGATGCCACTCAGGTGGCCAAAGGCCACTTCGCCGAACGCTTCCCGCACATCCACGCCACCTGCCTCAAGGCTGGTTTCGATCTCACCAAGGAGCCCGCTCCAGTGGTTCCCGCCGCGCACTACCTGTGCGGCGGCGTCGCCACGGACCTGCGAGGCCAGACCTCACTCCCTGGCCTTTTCGCCGTCGGCGAAGTCGCCTGCACCGGCCTGCATGGCGCTAATCGCCTAGCTTCCAATTCACTGCTTGAGGCGGTGGTGCTCGCCCACGACGGCGCCGAGGCCGCCCACGAGGAGATCATCAGTAAGCTCGCCCCGTCGTCGCCACTACCAGCTTGGATCGACGGATCAGCTGGCGACCCTGACGAGCGCGTGGTTCTTACCCATAATTGGGATGAACTTCGTCGCACGATGTGGGATTACGTCGGCATCGTCCGTTCGACTAAGCGCCTCCAACGTGCGCGCACACGCATCGGCACCTTGTCGGACGAGGTCCGGGAATATTATTGGAACTTCCGCGTCGAGCCTCGCCTGCTCGAACTCCGCAATCTCATCCAAGTAGCCGAGCTCATCATCGATTGCGCTTTGCAGCGCCGAGAGAGCCGCGGCTTGCACTTCACCCTCGATTACCCGGCTAAGCTAGCCGAAGCGCGCCACACTTCCGTGCGGCGACCCCAAGGTCGCCCATGAAAATCGGTATCGTCGGAACGGGAGCAATCGGGGGATGGTATGCCGCGCTGCTCGCGGAAGCTGGACACGAAGTGCA
>CALQQQ010000114.1 GCA_943332745.1 Opitutus sp. GAS368
CCCCGGCCAAAGAACCAAGCACCAAGAACTAAGAACCAAGAACTTTACTTAACAACCTCCCCTTAACCAAAAACAACCCACACACCCATGGCCCACTACCTCTCCCAATCCTGGCTCATCGACCGCCGTCACGCCCTGCGCGCGATGGGAGCACTCATCTCCCTCCCCATGCTGGAGTGCATGCTCCCGCTCCGCGCCTCGGAGAAGATGACTGCCACGCCCAAGCGCAGCGCTTTCATCTACCTCGCCAACGGCGTCCACTCGCTCAACTACCAGATCCCCACGGACGGATCAGACTACCAGTTCTCCCGCTCGCTCAAGCCGCTCGAGAAGCACCGTCAGTCCATCACCCCGATCAGCGGCCTGTACCACGCCGGCAGCCTCAGCCACCACCACAATTGCATCAGCACCTGGCTGACCGGCGGCAAACTCGGCCCGACGGACCGTAATACGATTTCCGTCGACCAGAAGATGGCTGAAATCACCGCGCTTCACACCCGCACGAGCTCGATGGAGATTGCCCTCACCGGAGACTCCCTGGCCTGGACTGCCGACGGCGTCCGCCTGCCCTCCATGCGCCGTTGCAGCGAAATTTTCGCGTCCCTGTTTGAGGAACCGAAGAACGGCAAGTCCGCTCAGCGCCGTGAACTCCGCCGCAAGGGAAGCGTGCTTGACGCCAACCTCGCGGAAGTCCGCCAGCTCGAAAAGAAAATGGGCACGGAGGACAAAGGTCGCATGGACCAATACCTCACCTCCGTCCGCGAAGCCGAAATCCGTACCCGCCGCGCCGACGTCTGGCTCGACACCCCTCTGCCGAAGATTGCCGACGCCGATCGCCAGCGGACCAACCGCGACATCGCGGCTACCAAGGCCGGCGACTATTTCCGCACGGTCTACGACCTGATGGTGCTGGCTTTCCAGACCGACACCACGCGCGTGGCCACCTTTAGCCTCGGCGGTGAAGGCGACGCCTTCGCGATCCCGGAGATCGGTATTACCGAATCCCGCCACCAGCTGAGCCACCACGGAGGCGACCCCGGCTACATGGAGAAGCTCACGAACTACGACGCCTTCGCCATTGAGCAGTTCAGCTACTTCCTCACCCGCCTCGCCGAGACGAAAGACTTCGGCGGCAAGCCCCTCCTCGACTCGACGATGTCGCTCTTCGGTAGCGGGATGTCCTACGGTCACAGCCACGGCAACGCCAACCTGCCCCTCGTGCTCGCCGGCGGCAAGGACCTCGGTCTGCGCCACGGCTCGCACCTCGACTTCAACCGGAAGGCCACGACCTTCAAGGGTTACACCTTCGGCGAAGACGGCGCGCTTACGACCGCGCACTACCAGGTCTGCAGTCGCCCCGTGAACACGGATGCCCATATGAGCAACCTCCTGCTCCTCATGGCCCAGCGTATGGGCGTGGAAATCGACCGTTTCGGCGACAGCAATAAGGTCGTATCGCTCTAATATGATGTTCTTGGTTCGTTGTTCTTGGTTAAAGACGTTCGTTGTTCTTGGTTCCTTGTTCTTGGTTGTTGGCTCCTTGAATGTTGCGGGCTTTGCGGCTAACGAAGCACCAGCAACAAAGAACCCAGAACAAGCCGCCGTTCCTTTTCGTCCCGAGAACGGCAAGTTCCCCCCGCTGGAAAAGGCGGCGTCTTACCGAGGTGAGCTCGTATTCGTGGATCACGCGACCCGGCGCGGTAGCCTCCGCGTGGAATTCAAGAGCGAGTTCTTCCGGAGCCCGCCGACGCCTATCGCCCTACTCCCCTATGGCATGGTCCGCTATCACGGTGCTCCCGCGGATCTCAGAGACATCCCCCTCGGCACCATTCTGAATATCCGGGCCTACCTCCCTCCAGATGCGAAGAATTCGTCCGTCGTGACGAGCCCGAACCATTGGTATCCCCTGCCGCTCGAGAATCACGCCATCCTCATCGAGGACGAACCCAGCCTTTGCCTACGCGAAGGGAAAACCTGGAAACTCAAAGAAGTCGACATGAAGAACGACCAAGGTTTGGTGCTCGCGACCCTCGAATCAAAGGAAGCCGCGGAGGTTAAGGCCCCCGAACAAAAGCTGACCGTCGACGCCACCACCCGCTTCTGGCGCGGACGTGAAAGCCTGAAGCTGGCTGATCTCATCGCCGAAGGCACCTGGCCCGCCAACGGCAAGAAATCCCTGGGCGGCCAATCCGTTCTCCTTGGCTTGATTTGGAAGCCTTGCCCAGATGGCATTTTCGTCCGCTACCATATCTCGGATGTCTGGCTAGATGACCCGGCGACGCAACGCGCCATCCGCAGCCAAACCGAAGTCCACAAATCGTTGATCCGGAGCCGCTGGATGCCCGCATTCGTGGACAACGTCGAGTACGGCAAGTTCGGCCGCGCCAAGGTGACCGTCACGCTCTTCGGAGGCATGGACCCCACGCTCTACGCTGATTTCAAAAAAGGCGGCCAGGCGGCGATCAACGGAGCGGAGCATAGCTTGAAGCACACCGAAGGCTCCTACGGCCCAGCGCATATGGCGTCCAAAGGCTCCATCCTGGAAATCATCAAGGTGCCCGGTGCAGCCCCCCTAGGGAGCAGCGGCATCCAAGTCATGATGGAAACGGATCTCATCATCGAAGGTATTCGCCCAGGACGAGTGGTCCGTATACGCGCTCCGGACTGGCCGAACGTCTACATTCCCCGGGAGGAATACCTAGGCGGCGGCGACGATCGTTTCCCCAGCCCTAAAATCTTTCCTATTTACCGATGAAAGCGTTCTGGGTTCTTGGTTCTTCGTTAAAGAGGTTCTTTGTTCTTGGTTCGTTGTTCTTAGTTTTTAGTTCTTCGTTGATGGTTGCTAGCGCTTTTGCTGCCAAGGAAGCAGCAGGAACAAAGAACAAGGAACAGGTAGCCGAAGTTTACCGCCCTGAAGCCGGAAAGTTCCCAGAACTCTCGAAAGCGCACACCTACCGCGGTGAACTCGTCTTCGTCGACCACGTCAACCGACGCGGCAGCCTCCGCGTGCTCGGCGTCGGCGTCTTCCGCCGCAACGACCCGCACCCGTTTGCGATGCTACCCTACGGCTCGATCCGCTATCATGGTGCGCCGGCTGACCTCCGCGATATCCCGCTCGGCACCATCCTGCACGTCACTGCCTACCTACCGCCAGACCCGAAGCTCTCCTCCGTGCCCGTGCTACCAGTCGACAGCAAGGACCGGGACGCGAACCACTACCGCGGCCTCGGCATCTTCCCGGCCGAGAACCATGTCCTACTGCTCGAAGATGAACCGAGCTACTGCCAGCGCACCGGCCTGACCTGGAAACTGAAAGGATTGGATCTCGCGAAGCCCCCCGGACCGATCGTTGCCACGCAGGAACCCAAACAAGGTGGAGACGGCAAGGCCACCGAACAGAAATTGACCTTCGATCACGCCACGCGGATTTGGCGTGGCCGCGAGGTCCTGTCCGTCGCCGACCTAATTGCCGAAGGCAAGAAATCGCTCGATGGCCAATCGTTGCAACTCGGACTGACCTGGAAGCCCTGCCCGGACGGCATCTTCCTGCGCTTGCATATCTCCGACATCTGGCTGGATGACGCCTCGATGCAGCGCAGCGCCCAGAATCAGGCTGAGATCCACAAGGCCTTCATCCGTAGCCGCTGGATGCCCGCCTGGGTGGACAACGTGGAGTATGGTAAGTTCGGCAAGGCCAAGGTCACGGTAACGCTATTCGGCGGCATGGATCCTTCGGTCTACGCCGACTTCCAGAAAGCCAACACGGCGCGCATCAACGCGGCCGAGAACACTTTGAAGCACGCCGGTGGCACCTACGGCCAAGCACACTTAGCCTCAAGGGGGCCCATTGCGGATATCGTCAAATCTCCCGGTTCTCCACAGCCAGGCAGCAGCGGCATCCAAGTCGTCATGGAGACGGACCTCATCATCGAAGGCATCCGGCCCGGCAAGGTCGTGCGCATCCACCCCGGCACCTGGTCGGCCGTCGATCTCCCCCGCGAAGAATACTTAGGCGAAAGTGCCAGGATGGAAGACCGCTTCCCTTCGCCAGCGATCTTCCAGAAGTACTGACGGCTGGATGTTCTTAGTTCTTCGTTAGTCGTTCTTCGTTCATGGTACATTATTCTTCGTTCATTGTTCTTTGTTCTTCGTTGATGGTGGCTTGCGCCTTTGCCGCCAACGAAGCACCGAGAACAAATAACCAAGAACAGGTGACGGAGGTTTTCCGACCCGAAGCCGGCAAATTCCCGCCGCTCACGCAAGCCCACACCTACCAAGGCGAACTGGCGTTTGTCGATCACGTCAACCGCCGCGGCAGCGTCCGCGTCCAAGGGCCCGGCATCTTCCGGAGCACAGAGCCAAATCCTTTCGCTCTACTTCCCTACGGCATGGTGCGCTATCGCGGCGCCTCGGCTGACCTGCGTGACATTCCTCTCGGCACCATCCTCCACATCACCGCCTTCCTGCCGCCCGACCTAAAGACGTCGTCTGTGCCGGTGCTACCGGTGGATAACCGGAAACGCGATGCGAACCATCGGCGCGGTGTCGGCGTATTTCCCGCCGAGAATCACGCCCTGCTCGTTGAAGATGAGGTCAGCTACTGTCAGCGGATGGGCCTAACCTGGAAGCTCAAGGAAGCCGACTTCCTGGAGAACCAAGGGGTCGTGCTCGCCACCCTTGAACCGAAACAAGTCGACGGCGAGAAGCCCGCCGAACAGCAATTTAACTTCGATCACGCCACCCGCTTCTGGCGCGGACGCGAGAGCCTAAGCCTCGCCGAGGTCGCCGCCGAGGGGATCTGGCCGGCCAGCGGTAAGCAATCGCTTAACGGCCAATCCGTCCTCCTTGGCCTGACCTGGAAACCGACACCAGGGGGCGTCTTCCGCCGCTATCATATCTCCGACGTCTGGCTGGATGCGGCGGCTGCAGAGCGCTCCGCGAAAATCCAAACTGAAGCGCACAAAGTCTTCATGCGCAGTCGTTGGTTACCCGGG
>CALQQQ010000115.1 GCA_943332745.1 Opitutus sp. GAS368
GATCGCCCGCGAGCTGCTCGCGGACGAATCGGTCGTAGGGTACATCGGCGTTGAGCGCGTGGATGACATAGTCCCGGTAGGGCCACGCATTGGGCCGTGCCTTATTGGTCTCAAAGCCATCTGATTCGGCGAAGCGCGCCACATCGAGCCAGTGACGGGCCCATTTCTCGCCGAAGCGCGGAGAGGCCAGCAGGCGGTCAACCATCGCAGCATAAGCGCGATCCGATGGGTCGGCAACGAAGGCGGCCACTTCCTCGGGCGACGGCGGCAGGCCGGTGATATCGTAGTAGGTGCGACGGATGAGGACGCGCGGGTCGGCCGGCCCGGACATCGTCATGCCTTTGGTCTGCAATCCCGAGGTGATGAAGTCGTCGATTGTGCGGCCATTCGCTGGACGGCGCACGGGCTGGTAGGACCAGTGGTTGAGGCGTGGGTCACGGCGAGCGGACAGGTCGGCGGCGTTCTCGGGCCAGACCGCGCCTTCAGCAATCCACTGGCGGATCTTTTCCGTTTGGGTTGCCGTGAGCGGCTCGCCCTTGGGCGGCATCTTCTTGTCGTCGTCTTGCGTTGTGATGCGATCGAAGATCAGCGACTTGGCTGGATCGCCGGCGACGAACGATGGCCCCGATTCGCCTCCTTTTAGAGCGTACGTCTTCGCGTCGAGGCGAAGGTCGGCCTTGTTCTTCTTCGGGCCGTGGCATTCCACGCAACGGTCCTGCAAGAGCGGCCGAATTTCCCGGTCGAAATCCACGGCCGCGCTCAGGCCAGCCGCGGTGAGCAGCAGGGAGACAAGGGTGGAGGGGAGGGCGCTCATGGAGGCGAGGCGTGGGGTTATTTGATATTAACACCTAAAGCCGAAAAGGCTACCGCCACCGTCTCCGGCATAGGCACTATTATCTCACAAAGGCGAAAGGGGATGGATTTAATTTTGACCCCGCCGGAACCCTGGTGGTTCCTTCGCTTTTGGGCTTATTTTTCGAGAACCCAGATGTTGCGGTAGTAGACCGGGTTGCCGTGTTCCTGGAGCTGAAAGGGTCCCGGGGTGTCCGTGATGGTCTTGATACCGCTACTGGTGGTCGTGTGCGTGAGCTCGACGTTATCTTGGATGAGTACGCCATTGTGGCGCACGGTAATCCGGGCGGCCGCGGTGCGCTTGCCCTCGGTGTCGAACCGGGCGGCGGTGAAATCAACGTCGTAGGTCTGCCACTGCAGGGGAGGGTAGCACATGTTGGTTTTAGGCGCGGAGATGGTGTAGATGCCACCGCACTCGTTGTTCTCTCCCTTGAGGCCGAAGCTATCGAGTACCTGCACCTCGTAGCGGTCCTGGTGGTAAACGCCGCTATTTGCCCGACCCTGACCGCGGGCGTAGGGTTTGAAGGGCAGGAGGAATTCGAGGTGCAAGGTGTAGTCCTTGAACAAGGCTTTGGACGTGGTGCCGCAACGGAGGAAGCCGCGCTCGTCGACCTTGCCACCTTTCCAGGCATCCGCGTTTTTACCGTCGAATAAAATCTTGGCACCTGGGGGCACGGGAGCGTTCTCCGTCGAGCTATGGCGGACGACGCGGTGAAGGGGCGCGACATCGGTGCCGGCGAGCGAGAGCGTGCCGTTTTTTAGGGATGCCGTGGAGCTGCCGTTCTTGGCTTTAAAATTAAGTTCCGCTGCCTCGCGCTTGCCCTCGAGTTCTTGGCGCGGCGATCCGTCCCAGCCCGCACCGGGCAGGCCGCCCTTGAAAATCACGAGACGATATTGATCGCCGCCGAGCGCGATGATGTTGGCCCCAGTGCCTTTGACTTCGAATTCCCCTTGGAGTAGCAAGTCGGGACCAGCGGCCTCTGACGTCAGGTACGCGGTTTGCTCCGGTGTTTTCGCTTTGGGGGCGGGTGGCTCGGCTGCGGTGAGCAGGCTGAATGATACCAAGGCAAGAAAGCGTGCGGGGTGCAGGGGCATGCCCAACGCATAGCTGCTCCCTGCGGCCCTTCCATCTCAATTTAGCGACCTCACCCGTCCCGGCGATCGCTGGGCGTTAGGCGAGGAGCGGCTTGATCACGTGGCCGTGGACGTCGGTCAGGCGGCGTCTGGCCCCGTTATTGTAATAAGTCAGCTTCTCGTGGTCGACGCCGAGCAGGTGCAGGGCGGTGGCGTGGAGGTCGTAGCAGTAGGCAGGTTTGTCCGCGACCTTGGCTCCGAGCTCATCGGTGCTGCCGTAGGCGACGCCGCCCTTGACGCCGCCGCCGGCCATCCAGGCGGTGAAGGCGCCGGCGTTGTGGTCGCGTCCCTTGCCCTGCGCGGCGGGCTGGCGGCCGAACTCGCTGGTGCAGATGATGAGCGTGCTGTCGAGCAAGCCGCGCGACTTCAGGTCGGTCAGGAGCGCGGCCGCGCCGTTGTCCAGGATCGGCCCCCAGTAACCGTGGTCGCGGACGAGGTCCTCGTGGCTGTCCCAGTTGGGACGGATCTTCTTCGCGCCGGTGTTCTCCGCCCCGCAGTAGATCTGCACGAACCGCACGCCGCGTTCGACCAGGCGTCGGGCGAGCAGGCATTGGCGGCCGAAGGTCCCGATGTCTTCGTGGTCGAGCCGGTAGAGCTGCTTGGTGGCCGCGGTCTCGCCGGTGAGGTCCGTCGCTTCCGGCGCGCTGAGCTGCAGGCGGGCGGCGAGTTCGTAGGCGCCGATGCGGGCTTCGAGTTCGGAATTGGCTCCCCGGGTCTCCGCATGGGCGCGGTTGAGCGCTCCGAGGAAATCACGCGAAGACTTCTCCGCATTGCCGCGGAGGTGGGAGAACTCCTTGGCCGGGTAGAGGTCTTGGAGCGGCGGCTGAGAAGGATCGCTGTTCAGCGTCGTCCCCTGGTGGATCGCGGGCAGGAAGCCGGCGCCCCAGTTGATGACCCCGCCTGGCGGCAGGCCGCGCGAATCGGGCAGCACGACGAACGAGGGTAGGTCGGCTGATTCGCTGCCCAGTCCGTAGGTCACCCAGGCGCCCATGCTCGGGAAGCCCGGCAGGATGAAGCCGCTGTTGGCCATGAACATCGCCGGACCATGGAGGGCCGACTTGCTCTGCATCGAATGGACGAAGGCCATCTCATCGACCTTGCCTGCGAGTTTCGGGAAGAGGTCGCTGATCCAGCGTCCGCTTTGGCCGTGCTGCCGGAATGGCCAGTAGCTGCCCTGGCAGTTGCCCGGTTTCGAGGCGAAGAACTGCACCTTGCCGTCGGTATCGAAAGGCTTGCCCTGACGTTTCGTCAGCTCGGGCTTATGGTCCCAGGAATCCACATGGCTCAGGCCGCCCGGGCAGAAGATCTGGATGACCGCCTTGGCCTTGGCCGCATGGTGCAGTCCGCTGCGGCTAGCCGGGCCGGGCGCGGCCTGCGCCTCGTTGAGCATCGCCGCGAGGGCGACGCCCCCGAGACCTCCACCCAGTTCCCAGAGGAAATCACGACGACCAACCATGCGCTGGCGGCGATTGCAGAAATAGGGCGAGTCCATGGCGGCGGTCAGTCGAGGTACGCGAACTCGTTGGCGTTCAGCAGGGCGCGGCAGAGCGCGAAGAGACCCTGTTCGTTGACCAGGCTGACGGCCGCCTGGCGTTCGCTCGCGGTCGGAGCGCGTTGGAAGGCGAGCGTGAAGGCGCGGTCGACGCCGGCGACGCCCGGGCCGCCTTCGTTCTCGACGCGGGTGGCGAGGTGTCGTGACTGCCGGAGCATGAACTCATTATTGGACAAGGCCAGGGCCTGCGTCGCCGTGGTGGTGCGGTTGCGCGCAGGCGTCAGGTTGGCCGGATCCGGGCAGTCGAGGGCCGCCATGAAGGTGTGCGGGGTCGTCCGGACGACGAAACGGTAGATACTGCGGCGCCAGAGCTCGGGTTTGTCCGGAGAGACGTAATTGTAGATCGGGGCGTAGGCCTCGACGTAATCGAAATCCTTGAAGCCCGGTCCGCCCATGGTCAGGTCGAGCTTGCCGCTCACGGCGAGGACGGCGTCGCGTAAGGACTCGGCATCGAGCCGACGGGGATTCTGCCGCCAGAGGAGGCGGTTCGAGGAATCGAGCCCGGCGGCCTTGGGGTCCTGGGCGAGCGACGACTGACGGTAGGTCGCGCTCGTCACGATGAGGCGGTGGAGTGGTTTGAGGCGCCAGCCGTTGCGCTGGAATTCCATGGCCAGCCAGTCGAGCAGTTCGGGGTGGCTGGGGCGGTCGCCGCCCAGACCGAAATCGCTCGGGGTGGTCACGATGCCTTGGCCGAAGTGGTGGTGCCAGAGGCGGTTGACGATCGTGCGTCGCGTGAGGGGGTTGTCGGGATGCGTGATCCACTCGGCCAAGGCGAGTCGCCGTTCGCCTTCCGGGCGGTCGTTGCCGCCGAAAGAGGTTGGGGCGTGTCGTGCCCAAGCAAAGGCCGAGGGGGTGACTTCTTCGCCGGTGTCTTCCGGATTGCCGCGCCGGTTAACCTTGATGACTGGAACTTCCTTTTGCGGTACCGCGGCATATATCTTTGCCGGTTCGACCAGCTGGGAGAGCGAGCTCTCGATGTCCTTCACTTGGGCGCGCAGGGCGGGCAGGCGTACGGTGTCGGCTTTCGTCAGTTTGGCTTCGTCGGCCGACGGCGCCAGCTTGGGGTCACCGATGAAAAGGAGATCGCTGCCGATGCCGTCGCCGCCGTCGGTCGCGACGAGCGTGAGCGTCTTGGCCGAAGCTGGGATCTCGACATCGAGCGCGGCGGTCTGGTCCTTGCGGAGGTGCAGCTTCTGGAATTTCGCCTGGTCGTCGACGAAGACCGTGAAATCGGCCCGGGTGCTCGCCGCGGACGCGTCGGCGCCGAAGCCGATGACGCCGGTGAGACGGGCGGAACGCAGGCCGCTGAGCTCGCGCAGCTTCGTCAGGTCGAAGGTGATGCCGCCATTGGCGTGCAACGCGAGCATCGTCCCTCCTTTGGCCGCGTAGTCCACGCCGTCGA
>CALQQQ010000116.1 GCA_943332745.1 Opitutus sp. GAS368
ACCTTACGGCCACCGGGGGTCTTGGAACGGGCGCGGAAACCGCACTTGCGGGCGCGGGAGATCTTAGACGGACGATAGGTCGGATGCATGGCTGTAAAGGAACAGCCAAGGATACCCCACCGAGGGTGTCAAGCCCCACGCTTCCCGGCTTGGCAGAAGGGCTTCCGAGGGGGAGGATGGGGGTATGAGCCCGGACAAAGGCAAACTCAGGCCCACCCCGCCCCGGGCCTACCTGAACCCCGAGTTCATGACCAGTCCCCAGGCCCGCGGTATCCGCGTGCTGACGGAGATGACCGAGCCGCACCAGCGCTTCAAGAAGTACGGCGTCCGCAACACCGTCGTGATGTTCGGCTCCGCCCGCACGCTGCCTCCGGAAGTCGCCCGCCAGCGCCTCGAAGAAGCCAAGGCTTTCGCCGCCGCCGGCAGCTGCTCCGATGCCGAATGCGCGCACCGCGTCCGTAATGCCGAGATCGACCTGCGCAGTTCCGCTTATTACGAAGCCTGCCGGGAGCTCGCCTACGAGATGACCAAGTGGTCGCTCACGCTTCCGGAGTGGCAGCGCTTCCTCGTCTGCTCCGGCGGTGGACCCGGCATCATGGAAGCCGCCAACCGCGGCGCGCACGAAGCCGGCGGCCGTTCCGTCGGCCTCGGCATCGCCCTACCCTTCGAGCAGGACCATAATCCTTACATCACGCCCGAGCTCGACTTGGAGTTCCACTACTTCTTCGTCCGTAAGTATTGGTTCCTCTACCTCGCCAAGGCCCTCGTGGCCTTCCCGGGCGGCTTCGGGACGATGGATGAGCTCTTCGAGATGCTCACGCTCATCCAGACCAAGAAGACGAAGAAGCAGTTCCCGGTACTGCTCTTCGGCTCTGCCTTCTGGAAGAGCGCGGTGAACTTCGAAGCCTTCCAGGAGTGGGGCATGGTCTCACCCGAAGACCGCGACCTCTACATCCATGTCGATTCCGTCAAGGAAGCGCGCGATATGCTGATCGAGATCATCACGGAGCGCTACCTGAAGCCCGACAGCGAAGCGAATGACTGAGGCTATCGCGATCGCCCTGACGACCCTGCCCTCGCGCGACGAAGCTGACCGCCTCGCCGCTGACGCAGTGTCTGCAGGACTGACCGCCTGCGCGCAGGTCGACGGACCGATTCGCTCCCACTACACCTGGGAAGGTAAAGTCGAGAGCGAGGATGAGTTCCGCGTGACCTTCAAGTACGCCGCAACGAAGGGCACCGACCTCGAAGCGTGGGTCCATGCCCGCCACCCTTACGCCGTGCCGCAATGGCTCACCTTCGCGGCTGACCACACTTCGCCTGGCTACCGCGCCTGGGTGCTCGGCGTACGCTGACCCATGGATCTCACCGCCGCCAAAGCCCTCCTCTACTGCGCCCTCGGCCTGTTCGTGCTCGTCGCATGGGCACGCGAACGCCGTAAGCGCCGCCTCAGCGGCGAGCCCGAGAAGTTCTGGCCCGGCACGACGTACGCACCAGCCGGAGCCTATTTCGTCGCCGCCGCCGGCGCCATCCTGATCACCATCGCCGAAGCCGCCGTCGAGAAACGCACCGGCCTCACCGACCAACAGAGCATCCTGCCGGCGGTCTTCATCTTCCAACTCCTCGGCGCGTCCATCGTCGAGGAAATGCTCTTCCGTGGCTTCGTTGCGCCAGGCGAACTCATCGGCCGCAAACTCCTCGCGCTAATGCTCATCGGCTCGCTCGTGTTCGCGCTCATCCATAACTTCGACCTCAGCACCGCGGAAGGAAAGCTAAACGCGATCTTCGCCTTCATCACCTCGGTGTGGCTCTATGTCGTGCGCTTCAATCCACTGAACCCAGATCGCTCGCTGTTGCCCTGTTTTATGGCTCATACCGTTCGTAATCTAGCGGTCTTCGGGATTAAAGGAGCCCAAGGCTTCATAAGCTACTGATTTGGCAAGGCAGGCGGCCAAATCCGTTGCAACCCCGGGCTAGCTTTGCTGTCTTGAAGAGACCCCATGGACCCCCTTGAACCCGGCAATCGTCGCGATTTTCTGAAGCTCGGCGCGCTCGCGGGTCTCGGCTTCGGGTTGGGTACGATTCCTTCAGCTCAAGCGAAGCCGGATCCCGCCCAAGTGATGCGTCGGGCCGCCGCCGAAATCGGCGCGACCCGCCCTCGTCCGGCCGGCCACAAGCCGGTGTGGAATCTCACGACCAAGCCGCAGGAAAAGATTCGCGTCGGCATCATCGGCCTCAATCGCGGCCGTACGCATGTCGCCTCCGCCGTGGCCACGCCGTTCGCCGAAGTCGTCGCGGTCTGCGACATCCGTGACGACCGTGCCAAGGCGCAGGCCGAAGTGATCCGGCAGAAGACCGGCAAGACGCCCGCAGTCTACAGTGGCGACGAGAACGTCTGGGAGAAGATGGTTGCCCGCGACGACATCGACGTCGTCTACGTCGCGACGCCATGGGAATGGCATAAGCCGATGGCCATCCGCGCCATGGAGCTCGGCAAGCACGCTTTCCTCGAAGTAAACTGCGGCCTAACGGTCGATGAGTGCTGGGATATCGTCGATGCCTCTGAGAAGTACCAGCGCCACTGCCCAATCCTCGAGAACTGCTGCTACGGCGAAGAAGAGCTCTTCGTCCTGAACCTCCAGCGCCAAGGCTTCTTCGGCGACCTCAAGCACGGCGAGTGCGCTTACATCCACGACCAGCGCGGCAAGCCCGGCGCAAGTTTCCTCGACGCCGGCCGCGATTGGCGCCGCCGCTACTCGACGCTCCTCCAGGGCAACCTCTACCCCACCCACGGGCTCGGCACGATTTCCCAGTACATGGGCGTCGGCCGCGGCGATGCTTTCAAATACGCCGTGTCGGTCTCTTCGCCGGAGTTCGGATTATCCCAGCTGCGCGATCGGCTGAAGCCGGACCGCGACCGATCGAAGGACGAACGCTTCGTCTGCGGCGATATGAGCACCACCATCGTGAAGACTGAATTAGGCCGCACGATCGTCGTCCAGCACGACAACACCAGCCCGCGTCCGTATTCGCGCATCAACCTGCTCAGCGGCTCGCTCGCCACCTTCGCCGGTTATCCTAACCGCCTGGCGATTGACGTTGATAACACGAGTTCACTGCTGGATCCGAAAGAGAAGCGGAACAGCCACTCATGGACGTACGAAGGCGAAAAACTGAAAAAGTTCATGGCCGACAACATGCACCCCCTACTCAAGAAGCTGATGGTCGAAGCCAAGAAGGTCGGCGGCCACGGCGGCATGGACCACGTGATGAATTACCGCTTCCTCGACTGCATCCGCCAAGGCATCACGCCCGACCTGACCGTCTACGACGCCGCTTCCTGGTCCGCGTTGCTGGATCTCTCCGATCGGTCCGTCCGCGACGGCAGCATCCCGGTCGCCTACCCGGATTTCACCCGCGGCGGCTGGAAGACCCTCAAGCCCCTCCCCATCATCTCGTAACCCTACCCCCACCCCAAACCCTACCCCTTCACTACCATGACCCACCCCGAAAACTCCAACCGTCGTGACTTCCTTAAACTCGGTGCCCTCGCGGGCCTCGGCCTCGGCCTCAGCGCCGTCCCGTCCGCCGAAGCGAAGCCCGACCCTCGCGATCTCAAACTCCTCAGCGCGAGCGATATCTCGACCACCCGTCCGCGGCCGGCCGGCAATAAGCCCGTCTGGGAGCTGACCACCCAGCCGACTGAGAAGGTCCGCGTCGCCGTCATCGGCCTCAGCCGTGGGCGCGGTCACGTGAACTCCGCCGCGAATATCCCTTTCGCCGAAGTCGTCGCTGTCTGCGACATCGTCGAAGCCCGCGCCAAGAGCGCCGCGGCCAACGTCAAGAAAGTTACCGGCAAGGAGCCCGCGATGTACTTCGGCGACGAGAACGTCTGGGAGAAGATGCTTGAGCGCGACGATATCGACGTCGTCTACGTGGCCACCCCTTGGGAATGGCACGTGCCGATGGCCCTCAAAGCCATGGCCAAGGGCAAGCACGCCTTCATCGAGGTCTCGCCCGCGGTCACCGTTGACGAATGTTGGCAGCTCGTGGACATGTCGGAGAAGACCCAGCGCCACTGCGCGATCATCGAGAACTGCTGCTACGGCGAGGAAGAGCTCTTCGTCCTGAACCTCGCCCGTCAGGGCTTCTTCGGCGACCTCAAGCATGCCGAGTGCGCCTACATCCACAACCTCGCGGGCGGCGTCCTCTGGAGCCTCGGCAGCGAAGGCGACTGGCGCCGCGACTATCATCGTTTCATGGATGGCAACCTGTACCCCACGCACGGCCTCGGCCCGGTGGCGCAGTATATGAACATCGGACGTGGCGATGCGTTCAAGTTCGTCGTCTCCGTCTCGTCGCCCGAATTCAACCTCACCCAGTTCCGCGACACGCACCAGCCGAACAAGGGCAAGCACAAGGACGAGAAGTACGTTTGCGGCGACATGAACACGTCGATCATCAAGACGCAACTCGGACGCACCATCATGATCCAGCATGACGTCGTGAGCCCCCGCCCCTACTCGCGCATCAACGCGCTCTGCGGCACCCAGGCCACGTTCTTCGGCTACCCCGCCCGCCTCGCGGTCGATGCGGACAATAAGCACCCCATCCTCGACCCCAAGGTGAAGCACAACAGCCACGAGTGGACCTACGAGAAAGAGAAACTCTCCAAGTTCATGAAGGAGAACCAGCATCCGCTCATCAAGAAGATCGGCGAACTCGGCAAGAAGGTCGGCGGCCACGGTGGTATGGATTTCGTGATGAACTACCGCATGCTCGACTGTCTACGTCAGGGCATCACCCCCGACATGACCGTGTACGATGCGGCCGATTGGTCCGCGATCCTCGAGATCTCCGCCCGCTCCGTGAAGGAAGGCAGCATGCCCATCCAGTGCCCCGACTTCACCCGCGG
>CALQQQ010000117.1 GCA_943332745.1 Opitutus sp. GAS368
GGACGAAATAGTACATGATGCCCAAGATCGGCGTGGTCAGGAAGAAGGCCACGGCGTTATGCCCGTACCACCACTGCACCAGCGCGTCTTGCACGCCACTGAAGACGGGGTAGCTATGCAGCAGGCTCGTCGGTAGCGACAGGTGGTTCACCACGTAGAGCAGCGCGACGGTGATGATCGTACCGATGTAGAACCAGATGGCGACGTAGAGGCTGCGTTCGCGACGTCGGGCCAAGGTGGTGAAGAAGACGATGCCGAAGACGATCCAGATCACGGCGACCAGGATATTGATCGGCCAGATGAGTTCGGCGTATTCCTTGCCGCGTGTCAGGCCGAGGGGTAGGGTGATGGCGGCGAGCAGGATAATGAGCTGCCAGCCCCAGAAGTGCACCTGACCGAGGAACTCGCACGCGAGGCGCGTCTTGAGGAGGCGCTGTGTTGAGTAGTATACGCCGGCGAACATCATATTGCCGACGAACGCGAAGATGGCTGCGTTGGTATGGAGCGGGCGCAGGCGGCCGAACGTGGTATAAGGAATCCCGAAGTTCAGCGCAGGGAAGGCCAGCTGCAGGGCGATGAACACTCCGAAGAGGATGCCGGCGACGCCCCAGAACACAGAGGCGAGGGTGAACCGCCTTACAATCTCGTCGTTATAGCGGATGGTGATCGTGTTGTCGTTCATGGAAGTTTGTTTGTCGGAGGGCCAGAGGGGGTGTCGTCGTCGAGCGGACGGAGCGAATCACGGTCGTAGCCGTCTTCGCCGCGGTTGCGCTGATCCCAGAGGAACGCCAGCGCGGCCAAGAGAGCTAGGACGACGGAGAAGAAGATGGTGAGAGCGAGCGCGGCCATATGTCGTAAGGGACGACGCCCTGAGATTACCACTCGGCCAGACGCATTCAATCCACGTCCCTCCGCCGTCGAATTGAGCGCGATTTTTAACGCTTATAGGGATGTTAAGTAAATCGCTTACAATGGTTCTAAGCGTAGCATGGCAAGTGTTACGCTCATGCTGACAAAGGATGAAACGATTGTCCTATTGTTGGGTCACCAATCGCACCAGCGGCGGATTAGCGAAATGAATGAAGCGATTAGGCCCGCTGAAACCTCTGCGGGCTCCGTCGGAGTGGCTTACTTCGCCGTCTTATCCGCCTCTGTCACGCGATCGAACCAGCCGCGCGCGATGGTCGTCGCCTCGCCGTCGCGCAACGGCCAGCGGTCGTTGTGCGGATGTTTCGCCAGTTCGTTGGGGAATTTCCCGTAGAGCGACTTCATGTCCACGTCCGCGTAAGTCCAGGTGGATGCTCTAAGCTGGGTGGTTAGGAACGGCTGCACCGTGGTAGCGCCGTCTCCCTGGGTGACGAGGAGCGGTCGGCCTTGTAAGCGCTTCAGGCGGACCGTCGCTTCATCGCGGTAGCGGGCCAGCGGCGAGCCCCAATCGGTACCTCTCCATTCGGTGGCACCATCGAAATGGTCGTGGGCCCAGAGTCCGCACCAGAGCTTGGCGACCTCGTCGTCGTGTAGGCCGAGGAAGGAGGCGCCGATGGCCCCGCGCGAGAAGCCGCAGAGCACTACCTTTTGGGGGTCGCCACCGAACTCGGCGCAGATCCGGGGGATGTTGGTCTTGGCGTAGCCCACGGTGGCGTCGATGTCACCCCACCAGGTGATCTCGTTCTTCTGATGGTCTTTGGCGACGTAGGGAAGGACGACCCAGATGGCCCGGCCCCGTGCGACGCCGTAACTGAGGCCGGCTCCTTCGACTTCGCCGGTCGAACCGGAAGTAGGGTAGAAGTTGCCGGTGTACTCCGCGATGACCGGCCAGCTCTTGCCGCGGGCCTTCCAGTCCGGCGTCCAATCATCAGGCAAGGCGATGAGGTGATGCACCTTTGTGCCGGCATATTCCGACGCGATCACGGTAGCGCGCTTGCCAGGCTGCGGGCCTTGTTCTGTGAGCGGAGGGAGGGCGAGGTCCGCGGCACCGAGTGACGTCGCCATGGCTAGGAGGAGCAAGGCGAGGCGCATGGTGGGTTCAGCTGAGCTTGTTATCGACGACCTGCGTGCGCGTCCAGAGGTCGTGCCACGCGCGCTTGTCGCGACGGAAGAGTGGCACGTGGAAATTCACGATGCCAAGTAACATGAAGAAGGGATTCGGCAGGGTGAAAAACGCGGCCTTCCAGGCGGAGCGGAGGAGTGCGGCGAGGAAGCCGGGAGGTTCGGCGTCCGGTAGGCCAATGGTGCGGAGATTGAAGATGCGTTTGCCGAGGGTGCGGCCGGCGAGGAGCCATTCCTGTAGGGCCAGCGCGAGCAGCATCGTCACGAAACTCACGTTACCTTGAAAGGCGTACCACACGGAGAAGGCCTCGAGGTCTGGGTTATCCTTGTCCATTAGTTTGGTGGTCATCGCCTTCAAAGCATCGAGGTCGCGCGGATTGCCGGAGGTGATTGCCTTGGCGTATTGTTCGGTGAAGCGATGCGACCAGGTATCCGCTTTCTGGCGTGCGGCGAGTTCGTCCGGTCCGGCGAGGAGGCCCGCGAGAGCCCAGCCCAGGAACATCACCGGAATGATGTCCGCCAGGCACGCGAGAGAGCGCCACCAGTATCCCGCGGGGGGAGGCGGGATCGGGGGAGGGTTAGCCACGGGCTTGGGCGCGCTCGCAGGCGTCGAGCGTGTTCTTCATGAGCATCGCGACGGTCATCGGGCCCACGCCGCCGGGGACGGGTGTGATGGCTTCGCAGAGAGGGGACACGGCGTCGAAGTCGACGTCGCCGACGATGCGGTAGCCGGTCTTCTTGGTGGCATCGGGTACGCGGTTGATACCGACGTCGATGACCACCGCGCCAGGTTTGACCATATCGGCGGTGATGAAGCGGGGTTTGCCGATTGCGGCGACGACGATGTCGGCCAGCCGGACGATGGCGGGCAGGTCCTTGGTGCGGGAGTGGGCGATGGTCACGGTGCAGTCACAACCTTTGGCGAGGAGGAGGGCGGCGGCGGGCTTGCCGACGATGAGCGAGCGGCCGACGACCACGGCGTGCTTACCGGCGGTCTCGACCCCGGAGCGGCGGAGGAGTTCGACGACGCCGGCGGGCGTGCAGGCGGCGAAGGCGCCCGGGAGTTCCTGGACAAGGCGGCCAATGCTCTGCGTGCCGAAGCCGTCGACGTCCTTGTTGGGGGAGACACGATTGAAGACCTCGGTCTCAGGGAGGTGCTTGGGTAATGGGGCCTGGATCAGGATGCCGTGCACGGAGGCGTCGGCGTTGAGGGCGTCGAGGTGCGCGAAGAGTTCTTCCTTGGAGACCGTCTCGGGAAAGAGCTGCAGCGAAGCCTTCATGCCGACCTCAGCCGCGGTCTTCTGCTTCTTGGTCACGTAGGAGACCGAGGCGGGATCGTCGCCGACGCGGACGAAGGCCACGTGGGGTACGACCGGGGCGAGCTTAGCCACGCGTTCCTTGACTTCGGCAAGGACCTGTTGGGCGATGGCGTTTCCGTCGATGAGGCGCATAGGGGATGACTAAGACGGTCAGGCCGCCGAGGGCGAGAAAAGTCCTTCGTTTCGCCTGCCGATTGATTGTCTCGCCCTGTGGGGACAAATGCCTCAATCCAGTGGCGTGCCCTCCGAAGGACCCATGCGTATTCATAAGTTCCTCGCCACGGCGGGGGTCTGCTCCCGTCGTGAGGCGGAGCGTCTGGTCGCCTCGGGGTCCGTGATGATCAACGGGAAACTGGCCGTGACCGGTCAGCCGGTTGACCCGGCCGTGGACACGGTCATCTGCCAGGGGCAACACATCAAGCCGCTGGGCCGTACGGTGGTGCTGATGATGAATAAACCCCGTGGCTACCTTTGTACCAACGACGACTCGCATGGCGGCCAGACTGTCTTCGACATGGTCCCTCCCGAATACGGAAAGTTGCGCCTTTTCTGCGTGGGTCGTCTCGACAAGGATTCGGAAGGGCTACTCATCCTGACCAACGACGGAGAATTGGCCAACAAGGTCATGCACCCCTCGGGCGGCGTCATCAAGCGTTACGAAATCATCCTTAATCGTGATTACGACCCGACCCTCACGCCGCGACTGCTCAAGGGTGCCGTCGAAGAAGGGGAGCACTTGCGCTTTAAGAAGGTCATCCGCCATCCGGACAACGCCGCCCACCTCGAGATCCATCTCGACCAGGGCCGTAAGCGGGAGATCCGTCGCCTCTTCGAGATCTTCGGTTTCCACGTGAAGACCCTTCGCCGCTTCCAGATTGGCGGCTTGGTTATCCGGAAGATGCCCTTGGGCGACTGCCGCCCGCTTTCCCGTAAGGAAATCGACTCGCTTTTCGAGAACTGAGGCCGGTAGCCCCATCTTGGGCTTGCACCTTGCGAGAAGAGGTTTTTCCTTGGGGTATCCCCGTATTGCCGTGCACCCCTCACGCCTGCTTCCTTTAATTCTTTGCGTCGTCTCCGTCTGGGCCGGCCCTGAGCAGTCCCTCAAGCTCGTCTGGTCCGATGAGTTCAATGAGAAGGAGATTGATCCGAAGAAATGGAACGCCGGCGAGGGCGTGAAAATTGTCAACGGGCAGCTCTCTCTCGAAATTATCCCTGGCGCGAAGCCCATGTTCTGGCGTGGTTCGGCTGTTAATACGCGTGGTAAGTATAGCTCCAAGTATGGGTACATCGAGGCTTCCATCATGTTCGTCCAGACGGGTGGACACGGGTGCGGTTTCGGTATCGGCAACGAGGATAACCGCCCTCCGGCCGCGGGCATGGGTTTCAGTAACGGCGGTGGTGAATCGGTCGGCGTAGGACTTTCGATCGTCAATGAGGAGCGCGGACGAGGTCTTAGTCCGAAGGACACCCCGATGCCTCGGCTAGCCTACAGCAAGAAGTTCTATCGATTCGGCTTCCAATGGACCCCCAATGACTACCGTTGGTA
>CALQQQ010000118.1 GCA_943332745.1 Opitutus sp. GAS368
AAAGGGCTTGTCACCGGTGACTAGGTAGCGGGCGTAGATGGCGTCGGTGATCCACTGTGAATACTGTTTGGTCGCGCCCCCTGCATCGCCGCCCTTGCCAAAGTGAAACTGCGTGTAGTCATCGATGACCTTCGCGTCGCGAATCCAGCGCCCTTCGTAGAGTTGGTGTCCCACTGGGCAATTGATGGTGTTATAGAGTTTACTCCAGCCGACCTTCGGCAGGAACTCCGTGACGACAAAGCCAGCGGGGGTATGCCAGATATGTTTACGATAAGCCCACCAGCGAAAGTGGTAGGTCTCTTCGATATCTTTGTCGGAACACTCGAAGAGCGGGACGTTTCGCTCCATCCAGGCGGCGGCTTGGTCGTTACGGATCGCGGTAATGGAGCCATCGCTGGGGAGGTCGACAGAGGTATCGTCCGGTCGTTGTCCGTTGAAGGTGGCGACATAGCTGCGTAACGCATCGGGCTTCAGGACCGCCGGGGTGCTTTCGGCGAGGAGTGCGGTCAGGGTGCACGTCTGCCACGTGACGAGCGCGATTAATAGATAACTTCTCATAGGGGTGCTCTGTGCGTACGTTAGGAGGGTGGGTCGGGGGTGTGGACTCAGTGAGCCTTCTTATTCGCCTTGCCTTTGGGCTGTCCGGCGACCGTGAGCTTGGCGAGGGCGACATACTCGTCGGTCTGCTTCTGCCAGAGGTCGGCGAGTTCCTTGGCCTTTTCGGGTATCTTGGCAGTGAGGTCGTTTTGTTCGGCGCGATCGGTCTTGAGGTCGTAGAGCGCCCAAGCGTCGCCCTTAGCGGAGACGAGTTTGAAGTCGCCGACGCGGATGGCTTTGTTCTCTTCGTGGAGCCACCAGAGGCTGGGGCGTTCGATGGTGACGTCGGACTTGAGTGCGGCGACGAGGCTCTTGCCTGGCGCGGCGGGGATGGCTTGGCCTTTCCAATCAGCGGGCTTGGTCACGCCGGCGAGCTCAAGGATGGTCGGGACGATGTCGACAACGTGGCCTGGCGTGTGGCGGAGTTCGCCGTGGGCGGCGATGCCGGCGGGCCAGTGGGCGATGAGTGGCGTGCTGATGCCGCCTTCGTGCACCCAAGTCTTATGACGGCGGTGCGGGGTGTTGGCGGCGCTGGAGAAGCCGGGGCCGATGCTCAGGTAGGTCGCGGCGCTGCCCATGGCGGCTTGCTGGTCGTGGCCGCCGTCGCGGACCATGATCTCGGCGCTGGCGCCGTTATCGGAGGCGAAGAGGATGACGGTGTTCTCGTAGGCTCCCATGGCCTTGAGCTGGGCGATGATGCGACCGATCTCCGCATCCATGCGGTCAACCATCGCGGCGTGGATGGCCATCTTCGTGGCCTGGAAGCGGCGCTGCTCTTCGGTGAGCTCAGACCAGGGCAACGGGCGGTTCACTTCGCCGGCGCCGAGCTTCTTTATCGCTTCGGGGAAGCCGTAGGGCGGGCCGACTTCTCGTTCGAGGGCGGAGAGGGTCGTATTCGTGATACCCATGGCTTTCTGACGTTCGTAGCGGGCGGCACGCAAAACTTCCCAGCCGGCGAGATACTTGTCGCGATACTTGGCGATGTCCTGCGGGAGGGCTTGCAGTGGGAAGTGCGGCGCGATGAACGGGATGTAATGGAAGAACGGCTGGTCCTTGTGACCCGATGCATGGTCCTTGAGGCAGTCGATGGCATGGTCGGCCGTCGCGATGGTCGCGTAATAGCCTTTCTCGTCGGCGGGCGTCTTCACCGCGACGTCGTCGATGAAGTTGCCCTTTGAACTGAAGTAGTTGCCGTGGTTGCGCATGTCCAGTGAGCGGTCGAAGCCTGCGGCGAGGACGGGTCCATCGATGTGCCACTTGCCGCTGTGGTAGCTGCGATAGCCGGCCAGTTTTAGGAAGTCGGGTAACAGGCGAGCCCAGGATTGGCGGACGCCTTGGCCGCCGCCGCCGATGCCGGGGAGCGAGTCACGGTGGATTTGCTGGGCATAGTAGCCGGATAGTAAGGCGCTACGGGAAGGCCAGCAGCGGGCGGTGTTGTAGAACTGCGTGAAGCGCACGCCGTTCTGCGCGAGCCCATCAAGATTGGGCGTGGCAATCTCGCTGCCGTAGCTGCCGAGGTCGGAGTAGCCCAGGTCATCGGCGAGGATGAGCACGACGTTGGGACGCTGGGGTGCGGCGACGGCCGACAGCGTGGCAAGCAACAGGGCAAACAAGGGGCGCATGAGGGTGAGGGGAAGTTACGAGGCAAGTGACCAACAGGGCAAAGACGTAAATGGGGTCAGACCCCATTAAGAGGGTCTGACCCCATTATGCGGGAAGGGTTCAGGCTTACTTCTTTTTAGGCGGGTTCTTGCCCTGGGCGCTGACGACCTTGGGCTTATCGATCTTCTTGGAACCGGAAGGGAGGGTGGCCTGGTCGAAGGGAAGGATCGGACCGTCTTCGAGGGCCTTGAGCAGGACCTGCTTCACGTAAGTCTTATGCGGGTTGCCGGCGTGGAGCTGGATGGCGATGAGGCCTTCGAGGGCGCGGCCCTTCTCATCGTGGTCGATGAAGACCGAGGTCGTCTGGCCGTTGACCTTGTGCTCGAGGCGGTTGCCGCGGGCGATGACCGTGAACTCGTTATACTGGGAGATGTCCGCCTGTACGCGCGGGCGTTCGCCGACCTGCCAGCGCTGGCCGGTTGGATCCATCACCACATCGACGCCGTTGTAGCCGAAGATGCCGCGACCGCGTTCTTCGTAAGTCATCGCCGTATGGACGTCGGTCGGATGGACGTCGCACTGGTAGCCGAGAATCGTCCAGGGCGTAATCTCGGGGAGGCGACGGCTACGGTATTGCACGCCGGAGTTGTTGTCGCCGACGACCTTGACGGTCGCGCGGACCTCGAAGTCCTTCGCCTTACCGTTCCAGATCAGGAACGAATTCGTCTTCGGCTTACCGACTTCGCTCGTGCCGACGATCACGCCATCTTCGACTTTCCAGAGTCCGGGTTCACCGTCCCAGCCCGTGAGGTCCTTGCCGTTGAAGAGCGGGGTGAAGCCGTCTTGGGCGAAGGCGGGCAGCGCGAGGGTGAGCAGGAACGTGAGCAGGGGTTTCATAGGGTAATGGTTTAGGCGATGAGCTCTTTGATCGTGCCGTTGCTGTCGCCGTGGCTGTCGACCTTGACGCCGTTGCCTTGCAACAGGGTGAGCCAGAGGTTGCACAGCGGGGTGCTCTTACCCTGGAGGGCGATGTGCTGTCCGAGACGGATGCCGGCGCCGCCCCCGGCGATCAGCGTGGGGCAGTTATCGAGGTAGTGAATCGTGCGGATGTTGCTGCCGTAGGCGATCGTGGTGTGGTCGAAGAGGCTGGAGCCGTCGGCCTCCTTCGTGGCCTTGAGTTTGGCGAAGAGCCCAGCGAGGAGCCTGCTTTGCTCGAGGTCGCGCTTCTGGGAGGCTTCCATGCGTTCCCCGGGAGCGTAGTGGCTCATGTCGTGCGAAGCCACCTTCACGCTCAGGCTGGCGAGGAGCGAGCTGACGGGCTGACGATACGTCAGCACGCGGGTGCTGTCGGTCTGGAGCGCCGCGACGATCAGGTCGTACATCACCTTGATCTCGTCCTTACCGGCGAGACCGGGCTGGGGCGGAGGGAAGGGTGCTTTGGCCTTGGGGCGGTCCAGCCACTGTTCGTCCTTGGAGAGTCGTAGTTCGATGTCGCGGACGCTCTGGAAGTATTCGTCGAGCTTGTCGGCATCGCTGCGCGAAAGCCCACGGCGGACGCGGGCGGCATCTTCGAGGACGACATCAAGCACGCTGCGTTGATCGGCGAGCATAGCCTGGCGTTGGGCGAGCGGCATGGTCTCGTCGGAGAACAGCCGGTGGTAGGCGGTGACGGGGTTCTCATGGCCGATTAGCGGCTTGCCGCGAGCATCCCAGGCCATCGAGCCCGGGCCGTGCCCGGAGTCGGTGGCGTTGGCGCAATCGAGGCGGATGGAGCCGTAACGCGTGTTCATCCCGAGCTTCGCTGCGGCGACTTGGTCGGCGGAGATGCCGTTGTGGAAGCTCTGGCCGGGCTCGGAGTAGCGGTTTGCCCCCGTCAGCCAGAAGGTGCTGCCCCAGTGGGCCTCGTCGCTGAACTTGTTCGAAAGCCCTTGGACGAGCGTGAAGTCCTTCTTGTGTTCGGCGAGCGGGGCGAGTCCGGCCGGCAGGGCGTAGTTGGCTCCGGTGTCCTTGAGGGACGGGAACCACGTCTCGTTCGTCACGCCGTAGCCGAAGCCGAGGAAGACCATGCGCTTGGGCTGCGTCGAGGGTTTCTCGGCGGCGAAGGCCTTGAAGCCGAGTGAGCTCAGCGCGGGTAGGGCGATCAGCGTGCCGGCGGCGCGGAGGAAGTGGCGGCGGCTGAGGTCGGGGTGGCTCATTTGGTTTGGAAAGTTTCGGAGAGGACGAGGGCGCGGAGGAAGGCCGACATCTGATAATCCTGAGAGCGGGCTTGGGTCATGATGTCTATCGCGCGCGGCTCGTCGAGGAATCCAAAAGGACGGCCCAGTCCGTATTCGATAAGGGCCTCGGTGAAGCCGCGGCCGAACTTCTCCGGGTGGGCGGCGATCTGGTCGCGGAGCTCGAAGTAGTCCTTGAAGCTCGCCCCTTTGTAGAAGGTGCCGGCCGGGCTGATGGGCCAGGTCTTGCTGCCGACGCCCTTCTTTTCATAAGTCTCCGTCGTGCGCCATTTTCCAGTGGCGTTGAAGTTCTCGAGACCGAAGCCAACAGGGTCGATCTTCCGGTGGCACTGGGCGCACTGGGGTTGCTCTTGGTGGGCGGCGAGACGTTCGCGGGTGGAGAGAATCTGGTCTTCGAGTCGACTCAGCTGAGGGATGTTCGGCGGGGCGGGGGGCGGCG
>CALQQQ010000119.1 GCA_943332745.1 Opitutus sp. GAS368
GCAAGGCTTCCATGCGCAGACGGCAGCGCCAGAATCCGGTCCGGTCGGACCAGTAGATTCGGCTCGGGCACTTGAAGCGCTGGGCGATGATGCCCGGCAGCTCGGTGACGGCGCACGGGGCACCCATGAACTGCCAGGTCGAGCCGGACTGGGTCGTCTGGTCGAAGAGCACGGCGGCGACATGCCCTTCACGGACTGCTTTCATTGAGCGCGCGAAGCCTTCACGGCGCGAGGCGAGTTTCATGCCGAAACGTTCGCGGGCATCCTTGACCCAGCGTTCGGCGGCTGGCTGGTCGAGCGGACGGTAAATCACGACCCATTCGCGCTTGGCGAGTTCGGGTCGGAGTAGGGTGGCGGCGGTCATCATCTCCATCAGCGCGAAGTGCGGGACGAAAAGGACGACGCCCATGCCCTTGGGGGGTAGGCCGTGCTCTGGGCTTATCACGCTTTCGTCCACCGTAATGCGGTCGCGGATCTCCGCCTCCGCCATCATCGGCGAGGCGACGGAAAAGAGGGCCATCTCGGCTGTGCGGCGGCAGGAGGTGTGGCCGATTCGGCGCACCCAGGCGGTATCCTTCGTCGGGAAGGCATTAGCGAGGTTGCGGCGGATGACCTTGCCGCGGAGCAGCCAGAGTACTTCACCCAGCAAGGCTGCGTTGACGCGGGCGAAGGCCTCGGGGAGACGGGTCAGCAGCCAAGCATAGGTAACGATCAGCGGCCGCATCAGGATCTTCAGCAGCGGCCTTCCTGCCGGAGCAGGTCGCCGATCTCAGGGACGAGGATGTTGCGGCGGCCGAGTTCGTCGCGCGCGAAATATTTATCCACCTGACGGACGAGGTCGAAGGGCTCGTCGGGCAGGTTGTCTTCGTCGAACTCCATTTCATCGACGGCGTCGATGTCGTCGAAGATATGCGTTAGCCGCAGCGGTTCGCCGTCGATGACGGCGGGCGGATTGGCGATGGTGCCGATTTTGGTGAGGTTGAAGAACAGGCAGGGGTAGAACTCTTTCTCGTACGGGGCGAGGAACTTGGTGACCCACTGGCCGGGGACTTCCCAGCGGCGGTTGATGATCGCCGCGTCGGAGAAATGTACGCAGATGCGATACCACTCCTCGACGGCCGCGTGTTTCATCGCGAGCGGGCAGTCAATGACGGTAATGATGCGGGCGACGCGCCATACGGCGTCGGGCATCATCGGGCGGATGGTGCGGTGGAGCGCTTCCATCTGGTCGATGATGTGCAGGGAGCCGTTGGTCACCAGAATGGTGGCGTCTTCATCGCCGGGCGCGGGGAGGATGGCCTGGCCGCCCTTGAATTCCCATTGGTCGGCCCCGGCGCCACCTTCGCGGGCTTCGCGGAGGACGCGGATTTTGCGGCCTTCGGGCCAAGCGTTCTCGGCGAGTTCGCGGACTGTGTCGGCACGGCCGGCGCCGACGGGTCCGAGGATGATGATAATGGGTGTCATGCCTTACGTCCGCAGCGACCAAAGGGAGCATTCTGTCCGCGATCGCGAATCCAGTGATCCACGGCCACGAGGGCGGCCATGGCTTCGACGATGGGCACGGCGCGTGGGAGGACGCACGGATCGTGGCGGCCCTTGGCGCTGAGCTCGGTGGCACGTCCGTCCGGTCGGACGGTCTTCTGGGGCTTGAGCACGGTCGCGGTGGGCTTGAAGGCGATGCGGAACACGACGTCTTCGCCGTTAGTGATGCCGCCCTGCGTGCCGCCGGAGCGATTCGTCGCGGTGCGGATGCGGCCGCCCTTGCGGACGAACTCGTCGTTGTGCGCGCTGCCGCGTAAGATGGTGCCGGCGAAGCCGCTGCCTATTTCAAAGCCCTTCGTGGCGGGCAGGGAGAGCATGGCTTTAGCGAGGTCGGCCTCGAAGCGGTCAAAGACTGGCGAACCGAGGCCGGCGGGAAGGTTCTCGATGACGCAGCAGATGACGCCGCCCACGGAATCGCCGTCGGCGCGGGCGTCGCGGATGAGCGCGTCGATCTTGGCGGCGGTGGCGGGATGCGGGCAGCGCGTCGGCGAGGCCTCGACCTGTTTCAACGACGGCGCCTTGGCGACGCCGGGCATGCGGATATCACCGACGCTCTCGACCCAGGCGATGATGCGGGCGCCGCAGGCGTGCTTGAGCACCGTCTTGGCGACGGCGCCAGCGGCGACGCGCGCGGCGGTCTCGCGGGCGGAGGAACGGCCGCCCCCTTCGACGGCGCGGATGCCGTACTTCGCGTCATAGGTAAAGTCGGCGTGGGAAGGGCGGTAGGCGGCCTTCATCTCCGCGTAGGCCTGTGGGCGCTGGTCGCCGTTGCGGATGACGATGGCGATGGGCGAGCCGAGCGTGAGGCCATCATGCGAGACGCCTGAGAGAATTTCCGGTTCGTCCGCTTCCTTGCGTTGCGTGGTGAGGGCGCTCTGGCCCGGGCGGCGGCGGGCGAGTTCGCTCCGGAGGAAGGCGGCGTCGAAGGGCACGCGCGGAGGGCAGCCGTCGATGATGACGCCGAGCGCGGGCCCGTGGCTTTCGCCGAAGGTGGTGATGCGGAAACTGTGGCCGTGAATGTTGCCCATGGGGAAAGGTGTTAAAAAAGAACGCCGCCTAGCCAGGTGGCTGGGCGGCGTCCGTTTGGCGGTTCCGCCCCGGCGCTTAGCGCAGGTTAGAGGTGATCTTGGAGACGATTTTCTGGCTCTCCGGCAGGTTGCCGAAGAAGCCGTACTTGACCTTCACCTGAGTGAAGACGGCCTTGGTGACTTCGTCTTCGGCCTTCTCGATGGTGATCTTGATTTCAAGGTCGCCGATGGTGCGGGCATAAGCCACGACGCTGAGCAGCTCCTTGTTGGCGCCGACTTCGTCGGTCTCGCCGGTGCGAAGCGTGCCGGGCATGGCGTCGATGGTGCGCTTGACGGCGTTGAAGACGGCAGTCGTGTCGGCGGTGTAGCGGGTGGTCAGGATCCCAGTGACGTTGGAGAAGGAGGCTTCGTTGTTCTGGCTGTTGTCCACGCCGAGCTGGGTGGAGCATCCGGCGAGGACGAGGGCGGCGAGGAGGGCGAGGGCGGTTTTCATGGGCAAGAGTCTTGGTTGAGTGGTTGGAGACAAAGCACAGCCGAGGCCTGTTGGCAAACAGTTTCGCCCTCGTTCCCCGGCTACGGTCGACCTGAGATTGTAGTTAAAAAACAACTACAAGTCAGGCCGGCGCCAGGGGTGCGCGGATCGGCCGGCAGAAGGGGGAATTAAGCTGCCAGGCGTCGGAAAGGGTGGTTAAATAGCACATACTATTGAAGAACAATGCTTTACCGATTATTAAGACCGAAATCAATCATTTAAAGCCGCCTGGCGCCGTGTGAACAAGAATTTGGGCAGATCTGGGGCTAAAATCTTGACGGGTGGATAAGTGTGGGGAAAAGTGGGTCATCTGGGGGCAACTCCCCATACTTAATGTCTATTGGCGCCAACAACGGTCTCTTTACCGGCATCCATAATGGAAAATTGGATGAGAAGAACCGCGTCACCATCCCCGCCGCCTGGCGTTTCGACGCGGAAGCTACCTTCCTCGCGATGTACCACCCGGCGCTGGCGTCGGTCGTCGTGTTCCCTCCGTCGATGGCTGAACGCATCCGCGTCGCCGCGTCGCAGGTGACCGTCAGCGATCCGGTGAAGATGGACGCGCTCAGCCTGCTCGGTACGAACAGCATCCAGGTCACGTGCGACAAGGCGGGCCGCATCACGCTCAACGAGCACATCGTCAAGGAGGCGAAGCTCGAGCACGACGTGATCTTCCGCGGTGGCTTCACCACCTTCCATATTTCTTCGCCGACGCCGCCCAAGGCCGATCGCGATTCTGACGCCGCCCTCACCATCCTTCGCGCCTTGCGCGAACTCGGCCTGTGATGCGTATCCAGAAGTTACTTACACTACTCACACCTTATTCACAGACCGCCGCATGACCAGCCACGTCCCAGTCCTGCTCGAGGAGTGCCTGACGCTCCTCGCTCCGCAGGACGGCCGTGCCTACTTGGATTGCACCTTCGGCGGCGGCGGCCACACCGCGGCGATCCTCGCCCGGGCGCCGCACTGTACGGTTGATGCGATGGACCGTGACCCCGCCGCTGGGGAACGCTCCGCCGCGCTGATCGCCGCCCACGCCGGCCGCCTGCGTTTCCATTCAGAAAATTTCCGCTACCTTGACCGCGTTCCGGGGCGATTCGACGGTGTTTTGATGGACATTGGGGTGTCCTCGTACCAGTTGGATGTACCGGAACGCGGTTTCTCTTTCCGCTTCGACGCGCCGAACGACATGCGCATGGATACGCGCGTCGGCCGCAGCGCCGCCGAGTTCCTCGAACGTGGGGAACGCGCCGAGCTCGAACGCGCGGTCCGCGACTACGGCGAGGAGCCTCGCTGGTTCCGTGTCGTCAACGCAATCATCGCCGCCCGCGGCACCGGCCGCCTCGCCCGCACCTCGACCTTCGCCGAACTCGTCGCCGAAGCCGCGCCACCTGCGCCCGGCCCCCGCGGTCCGCACCCTGCCACCCGTACCTTCCAAGGCGTCCGCATCGCGGTCAACGACGAGCTCGGCGCCTTGGCCGAAGCCCTGCCGCTCGCTTTCGGTAAACTCAACGCGGGCGGCGTCCTCGCCGTCATCTCCTTCCACTCGCTCGAGGACCGGATGGTGAAGCGTTACATGAACGGGGTCGCTGGCCGCCCGGTCGACCGCGACGACGCCCGCAACCAGGACGACCGCGTGAAGCACGCCGACCTCCTCACCCGCAAGGCTATCCAGCCCTCGGACGCCGAACAGGCCACCAACCCCCGCAGCCGATCGGCCCGCCTCCGTGCCGTGCGCCGCCTCGCCGTA
>CALQQQ010000120.1 GCA_943332745.1 Opitutus sp. GAS368
CAAGAACCGCAAGGACGTGCTCCTGCGCGAAATCATCGAGTCCAAGGCTTGGGCTGAGGCCGCCATGGAGCTGCCTGTCGTGCTTGGCGTGGACAGCGTCACCAACAAGCCTGTCATCCAGGACTTGGCTAAAATGCCACACTGCCTGATCGCAGGCGCCACAGGCCAGGGCAAGTCCGTCTGCATCAACGCCATTATCGTCTCACTCCTCTACCGCTGTACGCCGCAGGACCTGCGCTTCATCATGGTCGACCCAAAGGTGGTCGAGCTGCAGATTTACAACAACCTGCCGCACCTGCTCATCCCGGTCGAGACCGACCCCACGCGCGTGCCCGCCGCTCTCAAGTGGCTCATCGCGGAGATGTCGCAGCGCTATAAGATCTTCGCCAAGTGCGGCGTGAAGAATATCACCGGCTTTAACGCCAAGATCACCAAGGAGGCCGGCGTGCCGAAGCAGGAGGAACTCGCGCTCAGCCCGGAGGAGCAGGCCGCCGCGGCGGAAGCCGCGGAAGCGGTCATCGACGACGGCGTGACCGTACCGACCGAGAAGCTACCCTACATCGTCTGCATCATCGACGAGATGGCGGACCTTATGATGGTCGCGGCTAAGGATATCGAGACCTCAGTCGCGCGCATCGCCCAGCTGGCCCGCGCCGCCGGCATCCACCTCGTGCTCGCCACCCAGCGTCCGTCGACAGATGTCATCACCGGCCTTATCAAAGCCAACCTACCTACGCGTATTGGCTTCAAGGTTCCTTCGCAGATCGACTCCCGTACCATCCTGGACCGCGGCGGCGCCGAGACGCTCGTCGGTCGAGGTGACATGCTCTTCGTGCCTCCGGGTAGCGCTACGCTAAACCGCGTGCAGGGCGCGTTTGTCGGCGAGCAGGAAGTCGCCGCCATCGTCGAGTTCCTGGCCGAGAAGAACGGCAAGCCCGAGTTCGCCCAGGACGTCATCAAGGCCATCAAGGATGGTGCCGCTGATGGCGAGGCCGGCGCGGAGGGTGATGAAGGCGATGATCCATTAGTCGCGCAGAGTTGGGCGATCATTAAGGAGACGCGCCGCGCCTCGGTCTCCATGCTGCAACGTCGCCTGAAGCTCGGCTACAACCGCGCTGCCCGCATCATGGATGTCCTCCATGACAAGGGTTACGTCGGTCCGGAGAACGGCTCCAGCCCGCGCGAGATTCTGGTCGATTGAGGCAGCTGGAAGATAGAGGCCCGGAGGCTCAGAGGCTCGGTGGACCAGATAATCACTTCAGGTGGCAGGTGGCGGCCCCAGGTTCCAGGTGGCAGGAAATGAAACGTCCGCCACCTGACGCCTGAGGCTGCCTTGGGCAGGGCGGCCATTGCCATGGCCGCCGTTCGCCGCGGCACGTGCGTAGAGTCGGGTAAAGTCTTCCGTGCTTCGATATCCGTCCGCCCAACGGACGTGATGGCAATCACGTCCCTACCTCGTACCAGATTATTTCTTCTCCTTCTTCTTCTTTTCAGTCACGACCGGCTTCTTCTTTTCTGGCACTGGGATGGAAGGCTCAGGTACGGGCTTGGTCGGATCGACCGTCGGGGCCGGGGCGTTCGGGTCGAAGAATGGCTTTGGCTCCGGCGTGGCGGGGGCGGCCGGGGTTTCCTTGGCGGGTTCGGCGGCAATGGCCAGTCCGGCGGAGAGTAAGAGAGCGAGGACAGGCGGCTTCATGGGGATAGGGGTGAGACAGCGTCGCCGGACGGAAGTTTCAAGCGGGGCATGATGGGCATGAAAAAGCCCCGTTCAACGGGGCTTTTCGCGAAGGCCTTCTTTCTCAGAGAGCGCTGACTTCCTTTGGCTTCTTTTCTGCCGGCTTTTTCTCGGAGGTGGGCTTGGTCGCCGGTTTCTTTTCTTCGGGCTTTTCTTGATCGGCCTCTTTCTTCGCTTTCTTAAGTTCCTTTGCGGCGGCGACGCCTCCCACGACGACAGCTTCGGCGAGCTTGGCCTTGGCGGGGGCGGCGGCTTCGCTGCCAATGGCGGCGAGCTTGGCGGCCTCGGCTTGGGCTACCTTGGCGGCTTCCATCGCAATCTGCGTGGCGGCGTCGATAGAGGCAGCGACGAGCGGAATCGGGTCGGCAGCCTCAGCGACACCTTCCTCTTTTTGGGACTTCTTCTTGTCTGAGGTCGGCACGGACGTCTTGCTGGTCGCGGTGCCACCGGTGGTCTTCTTATTGGTGGTCGTGGTCGTAGTGGCGGCGCTGGCGAGTGCCACGGCGGCGAGCAGGGCAAGGAGGTTGGTCTTCATGTTATGGATAATACACCACACCAGGGGCGGAGTTTCAATCCCCGTCAGGATGGAAGGCGAAGAAGGTCTCCTCCGGATGCCGTAAAGGTCGATAAACCCCCAGTTTTCACGCCGAGTCACGTTCGGCCGCTTAGTCGATGGCACCGAGCGGAGGGCTAATGGGGTAAACTGTCCTATTCGCTTGCCCGCCCGAGGCATTTCCCAATGTAAGTGCCTTCGATGTCTTCTGTCGAAAACCTGTTCGGGCAAAATCGTGCATGGTCGGAAAGTGTCCGTCGTCGCGACCCTGCTTTCTTCGAGACGCTGTCTAAGCAGCAGACTCCGCGCTACCTCTGGATTGGGTGCTCCGATAGTCGCGTGCCCGCCAATGAAATCGTCGGTCTCTTGCCCGGCGAACTCTTCGTACACCGCAACGTCGCGAACGTCGTCGTGCACACCGACCTTAACTGCCTATCGGTGCTGCAGTACGCCGTCGACGTCCTCAAGGTCGAGCACGTCATCGTCTGCGGCCACTACGGTTGCGGTGGCGTGCAGGCCTCGCTCGAGCGCCGCAAGGTCGGTCTTGTCGACAACTGGCTCCGCCACGTGCGCGACGTGCACCACAAGCACGCCATCGTCGTCGAGTCCGTGCTTGGCCCGGCGAAGCTAGACACGCTTTGCGAGCTCAACGTCATTGAACAGGCGGCGAACGTCTGCCACTCCACCGTCATGCAGGATGCGTGGGCTCGCGGCCAGAAGGTTGAAGTGCACGCCTGGATCTACGGTCTGCGCGATGGCCTGATCAAGGATCTGGGCCTGAATGTCGCGTCGCTCGAGGCGCTGACGCCAGCTTACGGCAAGGTCCTTGCCCACTACCGTCGGCTGGGTGGAACCGCTGGGTGATAGGTCCGCTTGAGTGCCGTCCAGGCCCCGCCAGCGTGGCGGGATGATTTCCCAGGATCGCCCGCGCGAGCGGCTGGTGCGGCTCGGTCCGCGCGCCTTGCTCGATACCGAGCTCATCGAATTACTCATCGGTACTGGTACGAAGGGTGCACCGGCCCCGAATGTTGCCGCGGCGTTACTTGCTGAAGCGGGTGCGTTGGCCGCACTGGCAACTTGGGATACGCATGACTTCGGCCGGGTGCATGGGCTTGGGCCGGCGAAGGCCGCCGAACTCGCCGCGGCGATGGAACTCGCCCGAAGAATCCGCGAGCGGGCGCATGATCCGGGCGAGAAGCTCGACGCTCCGGCTAAGGTCTGGGGGCGCCTCGAGCCTTTCGCGGCGGGGCTCGCGGTGGAGAAGTGCTGGGTGCTCTGCCTGAACCGGCGTAACCGGTTGCTCGCCTTGCACGAGGTCAGCTCGGGAACAGCGACCAGCTCCTTGCTTCATCCCCGCGAGGTCTTCCGGCAGGCCTTGAAGCATGCTGCCTCCGCGGCGATTGTGGCGCATAATCACCCCAGCGGAGACCCGACGCCGAGCCCGGCCGACCGGGCCGTAACCAGGCAACTCGTTGACGCGGGGCGCGTGGTGGGGGTGGAGCTACTGGACCACGTCGTCATCGGCCGTCCAGAGGCCGATCCGGCCGGGAAAGGGTGGTTCAGTTTTGGCGAGGCAGGCTTGATTTAGAGGAACTTCCCCGTGAGTTTAAAGGTCTTACCCCCATGTCCCTTTCCCGGTCTATCAAGGTCGTGGCCGCGCTCGTCGTCGTGGCGGTGATCGCCTATGCCGGCCGCCAAGGCCAACGCTACTACAAGAAGAACCTCGCCGCTCCGCGTGTCGGCGAAGTCGTCTACCGAGAGGACTGCATGCGTTGCCACGGGCCAGTCGGCCAAGGCGTCGCCGGTAAGGCGGACGAACCCCTCGTCGGCGAAAAGTCCATCGCCTCCTTGGCCAAGTATATCGTCCGCGAAATGCCTGAGAACGATCCGGGCGCCCTTTCGCTCGCTGACGCCACGGCTTCTGCCGAGTACATCCACAAGGCCTTCTATTCCGCCGAAGCCCGGGCCCGCAACCACCCGCCCCGCATCGAGCTCGCGCACCTCACGGTCCGCCAGTATCGCGAAAGCATCGCCGACCTCCTCGGCGCTTTGCGCGGGATGACTTCCACGACGGTGTCCGGTGGGCTCGCGGGACACTACCGCGAACGTCCGGAGCGCGACCCCAAGAAGCCCGACCAGAACCGGCCCGAAGTCGGCTTCAAGGACCAGGTCGACCCGGTGATCGACTTCGATTTCAAGGACAAGCCACCCGAGAAGGGCACCTACGCCGTGCAATTCTCCATCAACTGGAGTGGATCGATTCTCGTGCCAGATACGGGCGAGTATGAATTTCGCGTCACCTCGCTCAATGGCGTGCGCCTCTACGTCAACGCGCCCGAGAACGGCAGCGAAAAGAATGCCCTCATCGATCTCTGGGTGAGTTCGGGGATGTCGCGTTCGGCGCAGGCGCCCCTCTTCCTCCTCGGCGGTCGCAGCTATCCGCTCAAGCTTGAGTTCTTCAAGTACAAGGAAAAGACCGCTGGCCTGAAACTCGAATGGCGTCCACCTGGTGGCGCCTGGGCCGTAATCCCGCACACCCA
>CALQQQ010000121.1 GCA_943332745.1 Opitutus sp. GAS368
AGAGGCCGTAGCCGCGGTTATGCCAGTAGGTCGGGTAGGTGACGTTCTTCGGGTGGTCGAAGATACCGACGCAGACATCTTCGCCGCGGACGTTGCCAGAGAGGGTCATCCACTTAGCGCGCGTGCTCCAGGATTCTTTTTCGCCGACCTTACCTTCGCTGCTGAGGTAGACCCCGTTGACGCCGGTGTTGTCGAGCTTGGCGACCTTGGTTGGGATGCCCGCAGCATCGGTGAAGATTTCGGCCTTGGTCGAGGGCTCTTCGAGGGCACGGGTCATGCGGATGGCGATGGCGCCTTCTTTGGAGTCATGGAAGACGGCGTCCTTCTCCTGGGCGGTGAGGGTGATGATGCGGTCGATGATGCGGAGGTCCTTGCTGGCGCGGAAGACGAGCTGCTCGTCCTGTTGCAGTACCTTGGAGCCGTCGGCCATGATCCAGTCAGAGGAAACTTCGAGCGTGGCCGAGCCGTTGCCGCCGTTGATCGACTTGATGCTCTTATGCTTCACCGAGCCGTAAGGCATTTTGCCCTTGTGGGTGTAGCCCTCGGGCGGGGAGTTCCAGAAATCGGTACCGTTCACGTCGCCGTAGTTGAACCACGAGGAGATGTGGTGCGGGTGGTCGGTGCGTTCGCCGGCGATTTTCTCGAGCGGAAAGCCGCGGGTGAAGATTGTGCCCTGCGAAGTGCGGAGCGGAGAGAGCAGGGGCTTCTTCTGGTTGGACCAGTAGACGTAAGAGGTGAACGGCTGGCCGTCGACGAGGACGTCGACCTGCTGCTTGTCCTTCTGTTCGACGAGCTTCACTTCTGCAGCGACGACGGCTTGGCCGAACGCAGCGAGAAGGGCGAGGAGGGCGAGGGGGTGCTTCATGGGTATCTCCTTGGACATACGCACGCCCCCAAGGTTGCCAATCTGAAAGGGTCCAACTTACCCAAGGAACGGCGTTTGCGTATCAGGATTTCGGCTTCCTTAACTCGGCTTTCGCCCCAATCGTGTCGGCACCCCGCCATGCGATTCCTCGCTCTCTTCTTCGTTTCCGCCTGCTTCGCCGCACCGACCCTGCCACCTGGTCCGGCCGAACGCGTCGCGCCTTCCTCCTATAAGACCGGCCAGACGGCGGCCGAGGCGATGAAGACGATGTCCCTTCCCGCGGGCTTCCAGGTCTCGCTCGTCGCCGGCGAGCCCAAGGTGGTCCAGCCGATCGCGATGTGCTTCGACGAACGCGGCCGCCTCTGGGTCGTGGAAGGGATGTCCTATCCGAAGAAGCGCCCCGACGGCACCGGTCCTGATCGCATCCTGATTTTGGAAGACGTGAAGAAGGATGGCTCTTACGCGAAGGTCACGGTCTTCAAGGAAGGCCTCAATCTCGTCTCGGGCATCGAAGTCGGCCACGGCGGCGTCTGGGTCGGCGCCGCTCCGGAATTTCTCTTCATCCCGAAGGATGCCAATGACCAGGCTGGCACCCCGGTCGTGTTGCTCGATGGCTGGGGCTTCCACGACACGCATGAGACGCTCAATAGCTTTGTCTGGGGCCCCGACGGCTGGCTCTATGGTAACCACGGCGTGTTCACGCATTCGGTCGTCGGTAAGCCCGGCACGCCCGACGAAAAGCGCGTGAAGATAAACGCGGGCGTCTGGCGTTTCCATCCGACCCGCCACGTCTTCGAGGTCTTCGCCGAAGGCACGAGTAATCCGTGGGGCCTCGATTTCGACGCACGCGGCGAGTTCTTCAACACGGCCTGCGTCATTCCGCACCTTTATCATATCCTCCCCGCCGCTCGCTACCAGCGCCAGGCCGGCCAGCATTTTAACCCGTTCACTTACGACGACATCAAGACGATTGCCGACCACGCCCACTACGCCGGCGGCCGCGTCCACCAGCCGACGGTTTCGAAGATTCCCGAAAGTACCGACAGCGTCGGCGGCGGCCACGCGCACTCAGGCCTCGCCATCTACAATGGCGATAATTTTCCGGCCGCCTATCAGGGGATGCTCATCTTCGGCAATCTGCACGGACATCGCCTCGTCTCCGACCAGATCGTGCCCGCGGGCAGTGGCTATGTCGGTCATCACGGCAATGATTTCCTGCGCAGTAACGACGCCCACTTCATCCCGGTATCCCAACGCGTGGGGCCGGATGGCGCCCTCTACGTCAGCGACTGGACGGACAAGCAAGTCTGCCATAACAACACCCAAGAGATTTGGGATCGCACCAACGGCCGCATCTACCGCGTTAGTTTCGGTAACCCGATTTCCCGCGCCCGTGATCTGGGGACGCTCGCCGACGCCGAACTCGTCGAGGTCGCCCTGACCGACGCTAATGAATACTTCGTCCGTCAGGCCCGCAAGGTCCTCGCCGAACGCGGCTTGGCCGGCGTCAAAATTTCGGCCGAGTCCCGCGCGAAATTGCGGAGCGTGCTTTCCTCTGATCCGGACTCTCTTCGTCGGCTCCGTGCGCTCTGGGTTCTGCAATCGGCCAACCTCCTCGATAACACGCTCCTCGCGGCTTCGCTCAAGGATGCCGATCCCGCCGTCCGCGGTTGGGCCGTGCGCCTGATCGCCCAACAGTGGACCGCCGGCGTCCCGTCCCTCTCCGCGCTCGCGAAGACCGAACCCTCTCCGCAGGTGCGCCGTGAACTCGCTTCGGCCTTGGGTTATCTGCCGCTGGCCCAGCGTGCCGCCATCGCCGAGCCGCTGCTCTCCCGCGCCGAAGACGCGAAGGATCATAATATTCCGCTGCTGCTCTGGTATGGCATCGAGCCGCTCGTGGGTGCGGACGCCGCCCGTGGCCTCGAGCTCGCCGCTCTCAGCCAGCATCCCCGGACGACCGACTTCATCTACCGCCGCCTCGCGAGTGACGCTGGCGCCCGCGCCCAGGTGCTGGCGCTCGCGGCGCGTGAAGCCGATGCCGCCCGCCGCGCCACGCTTGTCGGTCGCGTCGTCGAAGGCGTCCGTCAGGCGGGCTCCTTCGCCCCGCCCGAAGGGTGGGCCGCGCTGGTCGCTGGCCTGCGCCAAGGCGCTTCGCCCGAACTGCTGGCCAACGTCAATGAACTCGACGCCCTCGCCGGTGACGCCGCCAGCCGCGCCTTCTATCGCGCCCACCTCGCCGACGCCAAGGCTCCGCTCCCGGCCCGCCAGCGCGCGCTCGCCGTACTCGTGGCTTCGCGCGACCGCGCCGCCGCGCCGGTGATTCATCAGATCTTCGCCGAGCAGACCCCGCCGTCCTTCCGCCGCGCGCTCATCCAAGCCCTCGCGACCGTCGGTGACGACGCCTCGCCCGCCGTGCTACTCGGACGCTTCGCCGTCTTCACGCCCGAACAGGTGGCCGATGCCGTCGCCGCCCTCGCGGGCAACGCCGCCGGTGGTAAGGCCCTCCTCGCCGCGGTCGCGGCGGGTCAGGCCGACAAGGCGGTGCTTACCCCGCTCGTCGTGCGTCAGCTGAAATCCCTCGGCGACCAGTCCGTGGATGCCCAGCTCACCGCCGTCGTCGGCGTCGTCAATGCGACCAAGGCCGACTTCGCCAAGACCAAGGCGAAATATGAGGCGATGCTTAATCCGGTGGCCGTGCGCAAGGGCGACATCGCGGCGGGTCGCCAACTCTTCGCTTCGGCTTGTGGTATCTGCCATACCTTCGGCTACTCGGGTAATCAGGTCGGGCCCGGACTCGCTGGCTCCAATATCGGCAAGCTCGACTACTTCCTCGAGAACGTGCTCAACCCCAATGGCGTCATCGGCAAGGACTATCAGCTCAACGTCTTTAAGCTTAAGAGCGGCGCGACCGTGAGCGGCATCGTCCAGTTCGAGGACGCACAATCCTTCCGTCTGGCGCTGCCGGGCGGTGCCAAGTTTACCGTAACGAAGAACGAGGTGGCGAAGCGTGACACGCTGGCGATGTCGCTGATGCCGGAGGGGCTCCTGGAAGCTTTGACCAAGGAGCAAGTGATCAACCTCGTGGCCTATCTGCAGTTCCCCGACGGTTTCCCGGCGACCGCCCCCGGCGGCTGGCGTCTCGAAGGTGCCATTGAAGGCGAGAGCCTGAAGGTGCTGTCCGTCACCGGTGGCAAGACCGTCAATCAGAAGATGACCAACTTCAAGGCGAGCCGTTGGAGCGGCGACGACCACGTCTGGTGGACCGGCGGCAAGGTCGGTGATACGCTGACGCTCGCGCTGCCGATCGCCGCCAAAGGCACCTATGAGGTGAAGTTCGTCGCTACCAAGGCCCATGATTACGGTGCGTTCGAACTTCGTCTCGATGGTAAGCTACTCGGCGAGGAAGGTTACGATTTCTACAATCCCGCCGAAGTGGTCACCACCGGTGAACTCAACGGGGGTCGGCATGAGCTCGACGTCGGCGAGCATCGCCTCGAGATTAAGATCCTCGCCCCTAATCCTGCGGCCACGCCGCGGAATATGTTTGGGCTGGATTATCTGAAGCTGGAGAAGAAGTGAGGGTAGGGACGGGGCTCCGAGCCGTCCGTTCGCGGACGGAGTTGCAAATCTCATTCGGCTCAACGGCGGGCGCGGAGAGCCCGCCCTACCCAAGACACGATACGAGGGAAACCTGAGACTGAATGATGAGCTAGGGTCTTTGGGTAGGGGCGCGACTGCGTCGCGTCCGTGGGCGAACGGATGATGGCATGGTCAAAAAGCCTTGCCCTGCTCTCCGCACACGCCGCTGCGAACGGCGGCCATGGCAATGGCCGCCCTACCCGAGGCATGTCACATGAGTCTACCCCTGGTAGGGACGGCTCTCCGAGCCGTCCGTTCGCGGACGGAGTTGGGTACGTCGAACGGCTCAACGGCGGGCTCGGAGAGCCCGCCCTACCCC
>CALQQQ010000122.1 GCA_943332745.1 Opitutus sp. GAS368
CCTGCATGCGGTCATGCATTTCGAGACGCAGGACAGCCGCTCGCGGCTGGTGCGCGTCGTCCACGAACGCATCAAGGGCGGCGGCGGTCTGCCGAACGGACTCCTGACCTTCGCGGTCAACATCACCGAATCGGTCGACGAACATAACCGCCTGCGCATCGCCCTCGAAAAAGCGGAAGAAGTCGCCGCCGCCAAATGGCAGTTCGTGGCCAACGTCACGCACGAAATCCGTAATCCGATCAACGCCATCCAAGGTCTTTGCGAAACGAACCTGGAGCTGGCGGCACCGCTTTCGCCGGACGTCCTGCGTAAGATCCAGTCCTGCGCCAGCGAGCTCGAGGATACCGTCCGCGACGTGCTCGACTTCTCCCGGCTCGACCGCGGCAACGTCACCATCGAGAACATCCCCTTCAACCCCGTCCGCGCGGTGGAGGAAGTCACCGCCCAGTTCCAGCATCAGGCCGGGCGTAAAGGCGTTGAACTGGCCGCCCTCGTCAAGGCCGACGCCCCGCAGTCCGTGCTCGGCGACCCCATCAAGTTCCGCCGAATCATCGCCAACCTCGTTGGTAACGCCGTCAAGTTCACCGAGAACGGCCACGTCCATGCGGAACTCGAATTCGAGGAACGTAACGGTCGGCTCCGGGCACAGCTCACCGTCCGCGACACGGGTATCGGCATCCCTGCCGACCGTCTCGAGAGCATCTTCGAGCCGTTCACACAGGCCGACGCTTCCACGACCCGGCGGTTCGGCGGCACGGGCCTCGGCCTGACGATCGTACGCAGCCTCACGCAGGCGATGGACGGCTACATGAAGGTGATGAGCGAAGTCGGCACCGGCTCGAGTTTCACCGCGACGGTCATGGTCGAACCCAACCCGGTCTTCGCGCCCCCGCCGCAACCCAAGCTCGCCGGCCAGCGGATTCTGCTCGTCGCCGGCGACCCCGCCGTCCGCCAATGGTTCGCCGAGTCGCTGACCTATTGGGGCGCCGAATGCCAGCAGACGGAGACCTATGATGATGCCGAAGCGCTCTGGGTGGCCGCGGCCGCGGCCGAGAACCCCTTCAGCCGGGCGATTATCGACCTACCCGAGGACGTCAGTCCGCGCCTCCCCGCCTTCCCGCGCGAACAGGTCATTCTGGTGACTTCTTCCGAAGTCGAATTCCGCAGTCAGGCTCAGCTCTTCCGCCCCGTCACGCTCACGGCGCTATGGACCCGCTTCAGCACCGAAGCCCCATTACGCGACGAACACGAGCCAACCCTCGGCGCCCCCCGAGCCTCCCGCAGCCTCCGCGTGCTCCTCGCCGAAGACAACGAGGTCAATCGCGAGGTCGCCAGCGCCCGCCTCCGCCGCGCCGGCCACGAAGTCAGCGCCACCGTCGACGGCTCCGCCGCCCTGGACCTCTGGCGCACCAAGGAATTCGACGTCGCGATTCTCGATATCCAGATGCCGATCATGGATGGACTATCCGTCGCCGCCGCCATCCGGGCGGAAGAACAGGCCCGCGGTCGCCGCCGCACCTCGCTCTTGGCGCTCACGGCCATGACCCAGGAGCTGGATCGCGCCCGTTGCGAGGCCGCCGGCTTCGACGCCTACCTCGCCAAGCCGGTCCGCGGCGCGGAATTACTCGAAAAACTCGAGCTTCTCGCCGCCAGCCAAGAAGCCGCCCTCGGTCGCGTCCGGGACGACGAGTTCGCCGCCAACCTCGAGGCCGCCGAAACCGAGGACGCCGAAGACCTTAAGGCCGCCGCCCGGGCCTTCCTTCGGCACGCCGAGGACATCATCGCCCGCCTGTGCGTCGCCCGCGACTCCTCCGAGCCTGACGCCCTGAGCCGCGAAGCCCACGGGGCCAAAGGCATGCTTTCCCTGATGGCCTGCACCGGCCTTGCTCGCCTAGCCAATAAGATCGAACGCCAGCCGACCGAAACCTCGGCCCGCGCCCGGACGGATGAGCTCATCGACGGCTTGCGGAAACTGCATGAGGCGCTACAGTCTCGTTCTGACCTGAGCCCTGATGGCCAAGCCGAAACTCAAACCTGAAATCAAGACTGAGACGCTGGTCTCGGCGGCGCCTAAATGGAACGTCGTCGTGCTCAACGATCCGATCAACTACCAAGCGTACGTTGTCGTGGCCTTCATGAGTGTACTGCGCATCAGCGCCAGCGAAGCCAAAAAGCTCATGCGCGCCATTCACGCCGAAGGCCGCGCGACCGTGTGGACTGGCGACCGCGAACGTGCCGAGATGCTCGCACTGGAACTGCAGCAGTGGCACCTCAACTCCCTCCTCGAGAAAGATGGCTGAACTGCGCCTCAGCATGACTCAGGAAGCGCGTACGGTCCTCACTGACTTACTCCGCCTCATCGCCCCCGCCGCAGCCCGCGTGTCGGTCAACCGGGCCAACGTACCCAGCAACGATGAGGAGATTGCCGGCTTCTGGGTGGATACACTTTCCGCCCAAGCCTCCGAAGAAGCCCGCCTACTCGCCGTGGCCTTCGCCAGCGCCAAAGGCGAGCCGGCTGTCATCATTCTGAAGAACGAAGGCCAGGCCCAGGCCTTCCTTCGCGCGCTTTCCGCCGTTCGCCTCGCCCTCCGCGACCTGGTCTTCGCCGACATCACCGATGCCCAGCTGGAAAGCGCTGAGGACATCGACGACGAGGCCCTGCCGACCGAGAAACGCCACGCCCTCGCCTGCTACGCTTGCTTCGGACTGCTCCAGCAATCGCTCATCGGACAGCTCTGCCCCGAGGCCTTCGACTGAGCGACGAAATCGGTTGAACGTCCGCTCCTGAACCGCAACAAACAGGGCGTGCGCAGCGGCCTTCTTCATTTCTTCTCTGCCGTCGGTTCCTTCGGTCGCCAGGTCGTGTCCCTCCCTCGGCCAAAGTTCCTCCCTTTCGTCGGCGTCGTCCGCTCGATGGACGGCCCGACTTTCAAGGCGGACCTCGTCGCCGGCCTGAACGTCGCGCTGCTCGCCTTCCCAATGTCGATGGCCTTCGCGATGAAGGCCGGCCTGCCAATCTGGTGCGGACTCGTCGGCTGCGGCGTCGCCGCCGCGGTGGCCCCACTCTTCAGCGGCTCGGCCAATCTCTCCGCCGGGCCGACCAACGCCACCGCGGCCTTGCTACTCGGCTCTTTCGCCACGCTCGGCGCCACCGACCCCGAACTACGCGCCTCGGCGCTCCCGACCTTGGTACTGATGACAGGCCTGTTCCTCCTGCTCGCTTCGTGGCTGCGCCTGAGCGGCTTCGCTGACTTCGTCCCACGCACAGTCATCTCGGCCTATATCGCGGCCGCCGCGCTCCGCGTCATCGCGCTCCAACTCCCCATCGCCCTTGGCATGCCCGGCGACCACGCCGCCGAAACGCTACCCGAAGTAATCTGGCACGCGCTCCGCATGGGCCGCACGATCATCCATCATCCGGAATTAGGCTTGGCCATCGTGACGGGCATCATCTACTTCCTGCTCCGGCCGAAGTACGGTGCCGGCAAGGCCATCCTCGGCGCCATCGCCGTCGCAACGTTCGGTGCGATCCTCGCCCAGAATCTCGCCCTCAGCCAAGGTGGCCGGACTGACCTGGTCGCCTATGTCGGCCAAGCCGCTCAACCCGGCGCCGCCCTGCCCCTGCCAGATTTCTCTGGCCGCACGCTCTCGACGCTCTTCTCGCCGGCCCTCGCACTGGCGGTACTAATCGTCATCGAGGGGACGGCCAACGCGCGTGCTTCGGCCTTGAAGACTGGCCGGCCGTCCGATCTTCACCAGGAAGTCTACGGCCTCGGGATGGCGAACATTGCCTGTGCCTTCACCGGCGGCATGGCGGCCTCAGGCTCGATCAGCCGCTCGGCCCTCAACGTCGCTAGCGGCGCCCGCACCGCGATGGCCTCGCTGCTCTGCGGCGGCTTCATCCTCGGCGCCCTGTTCCTCGCCCGCCCAGCGGTGGCCGTCGTGCCGCTCTCGACCCTAGCGATTCTCGTCATCCTCGCCGAAATCGAACTCGCGAACTTCTCTGCGATCAAACTCATCCTTAAATCCGGCGCCCAGGACCGCATCGTCTTCCTCGCGACCTTCGCCACGGCGCTCCTCGCCCCGCTCGATATCGCGATCTTCCTCGGCACGACGGTCGCCGTCGCCTTTTACCTAAAGCAGACGTCCACCCCGGCGGTCGTCGAATACGACTTCTCCGAAACCGGCGAAATCCGGGAACGCCCAAAGGGCCAAGGCACCACGGGCATCTCCATTCTACACGTCGAAGGCAGCCTACACTTCGGCGCGACCCAGGCCTTCCACGAACACCTGCGCCGTGCCTCGGCCGACCCCAACTTGAAGGTACTGGTGCTGAAGTTCCGCGAGGCCCTCTACCTCGACGCCAACGGCGTCCTGCTCCTGCGCGACCTGGCCGACACGCTGAAGTCCGACGGACGCCACCTGATCCTCTGCGAGGCGAAGGCCGACACGATGAAGATCATCGTCAACGCCGGCCTCGATCAGTCGGTCGGCCCGGAGAACGTCTTCCCCTACGACGACACCCAGCCGAACCTGGCGCTGGCCAAGGCCGTTCGCCGGGCCCGCGAACTCGCGGGCGGCGGCCAGGCGGTCCTTCGTATCGTGACGGCCCCGCACCCGGATCTGCCTAAGCCAGCGTCGGCCTCTGGCGAGGACTGGCAGATTTAGTCTTCCCTCGCTGTTTTTCGGACAAGTCCTGCCGCCCGTTGGGGCTTTTACGGTGGTTTTTGAATTATGGCTTGAAGCCCGCACCGGGACTCGCCCTTTTGGGGTGGTCTGTTCACCTGAAA
>CALQQQ010000123.1 GCA_943332745.1 Opitutus sp. GAS368
CCTGGTGGAGCAAATCCCTGCCCGCCGCCGAATGGGCCCGCGCCGTCGCCGAGCACGAAGAAGGGGGCCGCGAAGGCCGCTGGAAGCTTAAGGGCAACTGCCCCAAGGAATGGGAGACCCAGCTCGGTAAGCTCCGCTTCCAGCTCCGGTTCATGGATAATTCCAAGCAGTTCGGCGTCTTTGCCGAACAGTCGCCGCACTGGAAATGGGTCGCCGCGCGCCCCCAGAAACTCGAACCCCGCCCCCGCCTACTCAATCTCTTCGGCTACACTGGCGCCGCTTCGCTCGGCGCCGCCCAAGCGGGCTGGCATGTGACGCATGTCGACGCCTCCAAGCCCGCCGTGGCCTGGGGTCGCCGCAATCAGGAGCTCTCCGGTATGGCCGAGGAGCCAATCCGCTGGATCATCGAGGACGCGATGACCTTCGTGAAGCGTGAGGTGAAGCGCGGTAATAAATACGAAGCCATCATGCTCGATCCGCCCGCCTTCGGCCGCGGACCCACCGGCGAGTTCTGGAAAGTCGAACGTGACCTCGCCCCACTCCTCCGGGCCTGCCGTGAACTCCTCTCCCCGCAGGCCCAGTTCATCCTGCTGACGGTCTACACCATCGATGCCTCCTCCATCCTGTGTCACAATCTGCTCGAGGAGAACACCCGCGGCCTGGGTGGTAAGATTGATATCGGCGAACTGGCCCTGAAGCAGGAAGGCAATGGCCGCCTGCTGCCGCTTTCGTTGTGGGGCCGCTGGACCGCACCGGGTAAGGCATAAGCCCGAGCATTGGGCCGCATTAGGCTCCAAGGCGGTTTAAATGGTTTCCAACCGAGGACGTTGCCTTCTAAATGACAGCGTGAGCCTTGTGCCTGACCAAGCTACCTTCCGCCAGTTGGCCCAGAAGTCCGACCTCATCCCGGTGTGCCTCGACATGATGGCCGACCTAGAGACGCCGGTATCGGTCTACGCCCGCCTCCGCGCCCTGGGCTCACCTTTCCTTTTTGAATCCGTCACGGGTGGCGATAAGCTCGGCCGCTACAGTTTCTGCGGCGCCGCCCCAGCGATGACCCTCACCGCTTGGGAAGATCGCACTGAGATCACCCGCCGCGACGGCTCGAAGGAAACCATCCCCACGCCGGCCGACCCGCTCTCGCTGGTGAAGAAGGAACTCTCTGGCCTGCGCGTCGCCAAAGTCCCCGGCCTCCCACCGTTCGTCGGCGGTATGGTCGGCATGGTCAGCTACGAATACGTCCACCGTATCGAGCCCACCGTCCCGAAGCCCGCCAAAGATCCGGCGGGCACGCCCCTCCTCCACTTCATGCTGGTCGACCGCGTGGTCGCCTTCGACAACGCCCGCCAAACCCTCCGCCTCATCGTCAACGCCCGCGTGAACTCGCCCGCTGACGCGGATGCCGCCTACGCAGCCGCGAAGGCGGAAATCGAGGCCCTCCGTGCCGTTATCACTGGCCCACGTGCTGCCGTAGCGGCCGAACTGCCTGCCGGCGCTGAGTTCGCGACGGGCAAGGCCAACGTCAACCAAGCTGACTTCGAAGCGGCCATCCGCAAGACGCAGGAATACATCCGCGCCGGCGATTGCGTCCAGGTCGTGCTCTCGCGCCGTACTGATGTCCCCTACAAGGGCGACCCGCTCGATCTCTATCGCGTGCTCCGCCACGTGAACCCTTCGCCCTATATGTTCGTGATGGAGACCGGCCGGGGCTTCGACGTCGTGGGCGCCTCGCCTGAAGTGAACGTCCGCCTCACGGGCCGCCTCTGCGAAATCCGCCCGATTGCCGGAACGCGCCCCCGTGGCGCCGACGAAGCCGCCGACCGTCAGCTCGAGACCGAACTGCTCGCCGATCCGAAGGAACGCTCCGAGCACCTGATGCTCGTCGACCTCGCCCGCAATGACCTCGGCCGCGTCTGCGTACCAGGCTCGGTCAAGGTGCCTGACTACGCGATCGTCGAACGCTACTCCCACGTGATGCACATCGTCTCGCAGGTCGAAGGCCAGCTCTCGCCCGAGAAGGATGCGTTTGATCTCTTCCGCGCGACCTTCCCCGCTGGCACCCTTTCCGGTGCGCCTAAAGTGCGTGCCATGCAGGTTATCTCCGAACTCGAAAGCGAACGCCGCGGCATCTACGGCGGCGCGGTCGGCTACTTCGGCTTCGATGGCGGGCACGACTCGTGTATTGTCATCCGCACCGCCTCGCTCCGCGATGGCGTCGCCAGTATCCAAGCTGGCGCCGGCGTGGTCGCCGATTCCGTCCCGACTTCTGAGTACGAAGAAACCATCAACAAGTCTAAGAGCGTTCTCCGCGCCCTCGGCCTTGCCTCCGGCCTACGCTCCTAAGACGCACGCCCGTGCCTAAGTCGAAGCCCCAGAAGAGCGCCCAGAAGAAGGCGACGCCTGTGGCTAAGCCATCGAAGGAAGCCAAGAAGCTGCCTTTGCCTGCTAAGGCGATCGCGCGCATAGCGCCCAAGCCTGCCCCTGCAAGGCCGACCCCTACCCCTACCCTTGCCCCTAACCAGGACACCGATCCCACCGAGCCCGGCCTGCCGTGGGAAGAATTATCCACGGAGGAGCGCTCTCCGATCCGCTATTACCTCGATCAGATCGGCAAGACGCCGCTGCTGACGCTGGAAGAAGAGACCGCGCTGGCACGTCGCGTCCTCAAGGGCGACGAAGCCGCGCGCCAGAAGATGATCCAGTCGAACCTTCGCCTGGTCGTGCGCATCGCCAAGGACTACGACAACTTCGGCCTATCGCTCATGGACCTCATCAGCGAAGGTAACTTCGGGCTCATCAAGGCCGTCGAGCGCTTCGACCCCGACAAGGGCGGTAAGCTGAGCACCTACGCCTCCTGGTGGATCAAGCAGGCCATCAAGCGCGCACTCGCCTCGAACGGAAAGACGATTCGTCTCCCGGTACACATGGTCGACCGTATCGCGCAGATGCGCCGCGTCACCGCCCGCCTGACCGTCGAAATCGGACGCGAGCCGCATAACGACGAGATCGCCATGGCGATGGAGATTCCGCTGTCGAAGGTCGTCCACATGCAGTCCATCGCCAACCGCGCCGCCTCCCTCGACCAACCGGTCGGCCTGGAAGGCGACGCGACGTTGGGCGACCTGGTCAAGGACGAATCCGAACGGACTCCCTTTGAGACCCTTCGCGGCAAATCCGATAATGCGGAAATCGGGGAGATGCTCGCGGCCTTGGAGCCGCGCGAGGCCGAGATTCTGACGCATCGCTTCGGCCTCAACGGCGAAAGCCCGCTCACACTCGAGGAGGTCGGCGATCTTTTCAAACTCACCCGCGAACGCGTCCGCCAGCTCCAGCAGTCCGCCCTCATGCAGCTCCGACGCATCATGACCGAACGCCAGAAACTCCTGACTCCGGAAGACGTGAAGAAGAACAAGCTCGCCGAGGCCCGTTCCGAGGTGCTCAGCGAGTTCTTCCGCTCCAAGGGTGCCGCTACTCCGGCGAAGGTTCGACCGCCCCGCGAGGGGCTTTGAGTCTGCCTGTTTTTGGCGCCGGGTGCTTAAGATAGCTCTCCGCCTCCGAGTTTTTTGACCATCTCCGACTGGGAAGCCTGATGGCAGGGGTCTTGCTTACTTATGAGCATGATCCTCACCGACTACAAGGGGGCCAACCTCTTCGACGAGCTCGTCGATGCCTCAGGAAAAATCCGCCCCTACTATCGCAACGTCGCCGATAAGCTCTCCAGTTTAGGCAATGAGGAACTCAGCCAGAAACTTCGCAGCCTCGAGCTACTCTTCCTCAAACAAGGTATCACGTTCACGGTCTACGGCGATGAGAAGGGCACGGAACGCGTCTTCCCGTTCGACCCCTTCCCGCGCGTCGTGCCCGCTGGCGAATGGGAGCACATCGAGTCTGGTCTCGTCCAGCGGATCACGGCGCTGAATCTGTTCCTCTACGACGTCTACCACGAGCAGCGTATCATTAAGGACGGTATCATCCCGCCCGAAGTTGTCTTCGGCGCTGCCCATTACCGTCCGGAATTCGTCGGCGTCTCCGTCCCGAAAGATGCCTATATCCACGTCTGTGGCACCGACCTGATCCGCGATCAGGACGGCCGCTACCTCGTCCTTGAAGACAACGGTCGCTGCCCGTCCGGGGTTTCGTACGTGCTCGAGAACCGCGCGGCGATGAAGCGCGTCTTCCCCCAGCTCTTTGGCGCCAGCGGCGTACGACCGGTCGACACCTATCCTGCCGACCTCCTCGCGACACTCCGTCACGTGGCCCCGCGCGAGAACCCCAACCCGAACGTGGTGCTGCTCACCCCTGGCGTGCACAACAGCGCCTATTTCGAACACTCCTTCCTGGCCCGCCAGATGAGCATCGAGATCGTCGAGGGCCGCGACCTGATCGCCCTCGACGGCTTCGTTTACATGCGCACTACGCGTGGCCTGCGTCAGGTTGACGTCATCTATCGCCGAATCGACGACGACTTCCTCGACCCGCAGGTCTTCCGCAAGGATTCCTGCCTCGGCGTCCCCGGTCTGGTCGACGCCGTCCGCCGCGGCAACGTGGCCCTCGCCAACGCCATCGGCACCGGCGTGGCGGACGACAAGGTCACCTACGCCTACGTGCCGGACATGATCCGCTACTACCTCTGCCAGGAACCCATCCTCGACCAGGTCCCCACCTACCTCGCTTGGCGCGACTCCGATAAGAAATATATCCTCGAGAACCTCCCGAAACTCGTCGTCAAGGCCGCCAACGAGAGCGGCGGCTACGGGATGCTCATCGGCCCGACCGCGACCGCCGCCCAG
>CALQQQ010000124.1 GCA_943332745.1 Opitutus sp. GAS368
AACTCAGCAAGGCGGCCGAACAGGCCCGTGGGCGGGCTCAGGCCGACCGCGACTCCGAAGATCGCTCCCTCCTGCAGCTGGAAAGCGCCGCCCGGCAATACGCCACGCTCAGCATGACTTTCATCCCGGGGGACCTCCCGCCCGACGTCACTCCACGCCGTGAATACGGCGCCTGGATCACCGCGCTCAACCGCGCGCTCTCCGAGATGAACGCTAGCACCACCGGCAAGGCCTTCGACCCCGAGCTGCAGAAAACGGTGAAGACGTTCGTTGAACGCTACCAAGATTTCGAACGCCAAGGCGTCATACGTATCGTCCCGCCGATGGACCGAGTCCTGGCGTTCACTGGCACCGCTGGTTCTGACACTGTATCAGTCGCGTCGACCGCTGGGCTTATCTTAGGTGCGCCGGTTTCTGGCAAGGGCATCGCCGATGGCACCGTCATCAAGAGCCTGACCGCGACGACCATAACGCTAAGCCAGCCGCCCACTGCGACCGGCCCGGGCGAATTGACCGTGACCACCACCTCATGGGACAACCTAGGTGCCTCGTTGCTTGCTGTCATCAAGGACCAGAAAGCCCACCGCCCCGGTCTCGCCGAAGATGGTATCATCACCCGCTACGCCGACTTCTCGATGGCATGGCGTGAAGGCAAGGATGACGACTGTGCCCGACTGAGCTCCGCCATCGCCGCCTCCCTTAAGGGCCCTTGGTCCGCCAAGGCCGCTTCCGAAGCGAGCTTCAGCCGGATGCAGCCTTTCTACTGGCTGCTCATCGCCTATGCAGTGACGGTGCTCATGGTCTTCGCGTCGTGGCTGACGTCCTCCGAAAGCCTCCGTGCTTGGGCCTACCGCCTGCTGGTGCTCTGTTTCATCCTGCATACATTGGCCCTCGGCTATCGTATGTGGCTCCATGGCCGCCCTCCAGTCACCAACCTGTATTCGTCGGGTATCTTCGTCGCCTGGGGCGCCGTCGCCCTCGGCATTATGCTCGAACGCGTCTGGAAGACCGGCATCGGCGCTGCGGCCACTGGTATCACGGGTTTCGTCTCGCTGATCGTTGCGCATAACCTCGGTCTCTCCGGAGAAGATAATCTGGAGAGCGTTCGTGCAGTGCTCGACTCAAACTTCTGGCTAGCAACACACGTGACCATCGTAACCCTGGGCTATTCCGCGACCTTCGTTGCCGGCTTGCTCGGTGCTCTCCACCTCGCCCTCCGCGCCTTCAAGAAGGACTACAACTGGGGCGACAGCGTCGCCCGTGCGGCCTACGGCATCCTGGCCTTCGCCGTCCTCGCCAGCTTCATCGGCACGATGCTAGGTGGCATCTGGGCCGACCAGAGCTGGGGACGATTCTGGGGTTGGGATCCGAAGGAAAACGGTGCCATCCTCATCGTGCTCTGGTGCGCGCTGTGCCTCCACGCCCGCTGGGGTGGACTTGTCCGCCGCGAAGGGCTGATGCAGCTCCTCATCTTCGGCAACATTGTCACGGCCTGGTCCTGGTTCGGCACCAACCTCCTCGGCGTCGGCCTGCATAGCTACGGCTTCACGGAATCCGGCTTCTTCTGGCTGATGATCTTCTGGGCTTCGCAGCTCGCGCTCATCGCCCTGGGCTGGCTCCCTGACCGTTCCAAGTCCGTCCAGACCGCATGACCGAAGCCGCCGGCCCGACCTGGTTCTGCATCAAGGCCAAGCCTCGCCAAGAGGCGGTGGCGGTGCAAAACCTGCGGGCCATCGGCATCGGTGAACTGGTCTTCCCGCGCCTACGCCGCACCCGGCGCGGACACGACAAGAACAAGGTCGTCGTCGAACCACTCTTCCCAGGCTACGTCTTCGCCCGGTTTGATCCGCTCGAATTCCAAGCCACCATACGGAGCACGCGCGGCGTACTCCACCTAGTCAGCCGCGAAGGCCGACCGGTTGACGTCGAACAAGCGGTAATCGACGAACTCAATGCCCTCGGCCCGGACGCAATCCTGTCGATGCTCGATGAAGAGTTGAAGGTCGGCACCAAAGCCCGCGTCATCCGCGGAATCTTCACGGGCTCCGAAGGTGAGGTCATCCGCCTCGAGTCTCCCCAGAAACGCATTGCGCTACTGCTCTCCATCCTTGGCTCCGACCAACCGGTCGAACTTCCGCTCGACGACGTTGAAGGCCTCCCCGACGAATCCTAAATAACCTACCCCTACCCCTACCCCTTTCAGTATGATCCTCGATCAACTGTCCGCTTCAGCCGCTTACGAGTCGCTCCATCCGCTCTTCCCCAAGGCGTTCGCCTATCTGCGCGCCTTCGACGTGAAAACAGCCGATGGAAAATACGAGCTCCAAGGACAGGACCTCGTGGCCATCGTGCAGCGCTACCGAACGGCCCCTTCGACCGATAAGCTTTGGGAGGCCCATCAGGTCTACGGCGACATCCAGGTCGTCTTCGAAGGACTCGAGCATTGCGGCCATACCGACCAGAATACGCTGGCCGTAACCAAGCCGTACATCACGGAGAAGGACGTCGAAAAATACGCCGCCCCTTCCGCGCCTTCTGCCCTACTCACAATGGGTCGCGGTAACTTTGCGATCTTCCACCCGCAGGACGGCCACCAACCCGGCGTCCAAATCGGCGCTCCTGCCGAGATCCTGAAGGTGGTCATCAAGTTCCGCCTGAAAGCCTGAAGGCAGGGAACCTTGCCTCCCGCTTAGGGTCGGCTAGCCATACCCCATGCCCCGCCTTACCCTTGCCTGCCTCGCGCTGGTCACCGCCGCGCTCCTTCGCGCCGAAGACCCAGAACGTATCCGCGACGTCATCTACGCGAAGCATGACGGCGTGGCGCTGACGATGGACGTCTTCAAGCCCGCCAAGCCAAACGGCGCCGCGGTCATCAAGATCATCAGCGGTGGCTGGAAGTCTAATCACAACGGCATCAGCGACGGCAGCTGGCCGAGCCACGGCTACACGACGTTCGTTGTGGTGCATGGCACCCAGCCCCGCTTCCAGGTCGAAGAGATCGTCGCGGACCTCAATCGCGCCGTCCGCTTCGTCCGCGCCCATGCCGCCGAATACGGCGTCGACCCGCGCAAGCTCGGCGTCACCGGCGGCAGCGCCGGCGGCCACCTCAGCCTGATGCTTGCCACCCGCGGCGCACCGGGCAAGAAGTCCAACGACCCCATCGACGCCTTGAGCAGCCGCCCTGACGCCATCGCCTGCTTCTACCCGCCGACGGATTACCTCAACTGGTTCGAGCCCGGCGACAATGCCGTGGGCATCGGCAAGCTCGCCGAATACGCTCCGGCTTTCGGCGTGAAGGCGACCACGGCCGAAGGCCGTGAGACGCTCGGCCGCGAACTATCGCCAATCTACTGGGTCCACAAGGAACAGCCACCGGTCTACATCGTGCACGGCGATGCCGACCCGGGCGTCTCGATTACTCAGTCACTCCGCTTCCTCGCTAAGTGCCACGAGGTCGGAGCGACCTGCGAAGTCATGATCCGCAAGGGTGCCGGTCACGGCGGCTGGGCCGAGATGCCCGAAGACACGAAACGCATGGCTGAATGGTTCGACCTCCAGCTCCTCGGCAAGCAGCCCGCCAAGCCCTTCAATTTCGACCAATCGGCGCTGCCCAGCACGCCCGTAGCCAAGAAGCCGGCGGCCAAGAAGTGATGTCGCTTGCCCCGCTGACCTAATTAGCCGAAATCACCCTTACCCCACCCCGATGCGTACCTCCTTGCTCTCCCTCCTCGCTTTGGCGCTCACCTGTGCCTTCGGCTCCGCCCAGGACGTCACCCGCGTCTCTGACGTCATTTACACCAAGCATGACGGCGTCGCGCTCACAATGGACATCTTCGCTCCGGCTAAGCCCAATGGCGCCGCGGTCATCAAGATCATCAGCGGTGGCTGGAACTCCAACCACAACGGCATCAGCGATGGTGGCTGGACCAAGTACGGTTTCACGACGTTCGTCGTCGTGCACGGCACACAGCCTCGCTTCCACATCGGCGAGATTGTCGGCGACCTCCAGCGCTCCGTCCGTTTCATTCGCGCCAACGCTGCCAAGTTCGGCATCGACCCGAACAAGATCGGTGTCACCGGCGGTAGCGCCGGCGGTCACCTCAGCCTAATGCTCGGCACCCGCGTCATCGCGGCCAACCCAAAGGCCGTCGATCCAATTGACCGCGTGAGTTCCGAGGTCAACGCCGTCGCCTGCTACTACCCGCCGGTCGATTTCCTCAGCTGGGCCAAGGAAGGCGACAGCAAGGAAGGTATCGGACCGCTCATCAGTCGTGCGCCGGCCTTCGGGCCAATCGTGACTACCGCCGAAGGACGCGAACGTGCTGGTCGCGAACTCTCGCCCCTCTTCTGGATTAGCGAGAAGACCCCGCCGACCTACATCGTCCAAGGCGACGCTGACCCGCTCGTCCCTGACTCCCAGGCCCGCCGCTACCTCGCCCGCGCCAAGGAAGTCGGCGCCAAGGCCGAAGTCCTGATTCGCCTTGGCGGCGCGCACGGCGGCTGGATCGAGATGGCCGACGACAACGTCCGCATGGCCGAATGGTTCAGCCTCCATCTGCTTGGCCAACCACCAGCCAAGCCCTTCAATTTCGACATCTCATCCCTACCCAGCACGCCGACGCCCAAGAAGCCTGCGAAGAAGTAAGCAGGGCCAAGGGACGATTTACGCTGGCAGGAAAGCCCAGCCGTTTGCATAAAGACGGCATGGCTTCGCCTTGCCGACTCATCCTCGCCCTCGACGTAGAGACCAAGGAGGAAGCCTTGGCGCT
>CALQQQ010000125.1 GCA_943332745.1 Opitutus sp. GAS368
GATTGACGGGAGGAGGGGAACGGGCTCGCTACGTGCATGAGCTCCTATCGCCATATCGTGATCTTCCAGTTCAAGGCCGACGCTTCGGCGGATAAGGTCCGCGGCATAGTCGAAGCGTTCAAGGCGCTGCCGGGCAAGCTGCCGGCGATCCAGGCCTTCGAGTGGGGTACGAACGTGAGCCCGGAAGGTTTGGACCAGGGCTTCACCCATATCTTCACGCTGACGTTCGCCTCGAAGGAAGCGCTGGAGAAGCAGTATCTCCACGAGCCCGCGCATCAGGAGTTTGTCGCCCTCCTGCCCGACATACTCGAGAAAGCACTCGTGGTGGATTACGTCGCGGCGTAGCCGCGACGAGGGGACACGTTGACACGGTGACACGTGGGCAAGGGGATGCATCGCCTAGGGGTGGCGGGTGGCAGGCCCAGGTGGCCGGTGGCGGGACATGAAGTGCAAAAGTGCAAATCGGAGCGAAGCTCCTGTGCAAATGTGCAAAGGTGAGTTAAGGGGTTGGGGCAGGGATAGGGGTAGGAAAACATTTCGGGTGGCGGGTGGCAGCCCCGGGTGGCAGGTGGCGGGCATTCTCCATTCAGTCTTCGATTCAGCCTTCCACTCTGCATAATACATTCGCTGTTAGTTTCTAAATATCAGAAACAAGGTGTCTCCCCCATGTCGTCCCCTGATTCTGTTCCCCAGACCCGGTCCTGGTTTCGTACCGAGGATTTCTGGGCCATCCTGCTTGGCCTCGGCCTGATCATCGCCGCCTCGCTGCTGGTGTTGACCGGCAGCAGCCTGAAGTGGTTGGCGGTGATGCCGGCCAAGTGGACCGACGCAGGCGTGGCCTTCCAGCAGCTAGGTCAGGCTTGGCCTCGTTATCTGGCGCTGTTTGCGTTGCTCGCCGTCGGCCTTGGCTTGGGTGCGCGCGCCATCGGTCTTTCCCTAAGCCGCTTCCTGCTTTCCTTTGCCGCCATCTTCGCGGTTACGACGTTCATCATTTTGCTCGGCGCTTGGTCTGAAGCCGGCCGCTACACCCTCGAGCCACCGCTGGTCGCCCTCGCGATCGGTTTGCTGATCTCGAATGCGATGCGACTGCCCGCTTGGCTCAACGAAGGCCTGCGCGTCGAGTATTACGTAAAGCTCGGAATCGTCCTGTTGGGCGCGACCTTGCCGCTCAATCTCCTTTTGTCAGCCGGCCCGGTTGCCATGGGCCAAGCCGCGGTCATCTCATTGGCTACCTTCGGCACGATCTTTTTCGTGGCTCGTCGACTGGGGCTCGACCAGCGCTTCGCCGCCACGCTCGGTGCGGGTGGTGCGGTCTGCGGCGTCTCCGCCTCGATTGCCGTCGCTGGCGCTGTCGGGGCCAAGAAGGAGCAGGGTCCGGTGGCCATCACGATCGTGGTGTTCTGGGCAATCGTCATGGTCTTTGCGCTACCTCTCGTTTCGCGCTGGCTTGGCCTTTCGACTGGCGTCGCGGGCGCCTGGATTGGGACGTCTGAATTTGCCGACGCCGCGGGCTTTGCCGCCGCGCAGACTTACGGGGGTTACGCTGGCAAGGTCGCCGGCATCACGGGTACGCCCGATGATGCCGTGAACGCCTTCACGCTGATGAAGGTGATCGGCCGCGACCTCTGGGTCGGCATCTGGGCCTTCGTGCTCTCGTTCATCGCCGTCAGCCGATGGAGCGATACCGGTGTCGACACGCGCGTCGGTGCTGGCGAGGTCTGGCGTCGCTTCCCCAAGTTCGTCATCGGGTTTGTGCTGAGCTCGCTCATCGTCGCCTGGGTCGCTTCCGGCTATCCTGCGGCCGACTTCAAGCGCGTCCTCGATCCCGAACTGATTGGGCCGCTAAAGAACCTGCGCATCTGGGCTTTCACGTTCTGCTTCCTGAGCATTGGACTCTCGACGCGCTGGCGCGACCTCGCTGCGGTTGGCAGCAAGCCTTTCATCGCCTTCACGGCGGGCGTGATCGTCAACGTGATCCTGGGCTACTTCCTCTCGGTGGTCGTCTTCGGTGAGTATTGGTCGACCCTCGGCCACTAAGACGCGGATGCGCGCGTGGCTTCGTCAGCTGTTTCGCTCTGGATCGTCGGAAAAGACCTGCGCTCGGTGTGTGCACTTCGATAATCGTCCACGCCAGATGGAGAAAGACTCACCGGGGCTCAGCAGCTTGAGCTCTGGGTATGGCGCGGTGCGTGGTGGCGACGGCCAGTGCGCTCGCCATGGGCGGTATGTATCACCGTTAGCGACGTGTGCGGAGTTTGAGGAGAGGAAGAGCTGACGTGTCGGAGCCGCACGGGGGAACTGCTGGCACGCTGGCATGCTGCGAAGCAGAGACAACCTGACGGGTCGAGGTAGGGCGGTGATTGCCATCGCCGCCGTTCGAGACCGCAGGTGGGAAGTCGTCGGATCTTAGCTAAGCTCGACGATGGTGTATGTCCGTCCGCGAACGGACGTGATGGCAATCACGTCCCTACCCGCGCGGCGTAGCCGCGAGGGGACATGTGGGCATGGGGACATGCTGCGAAGAAGATGCAGCCTATGTCGTGACGCGGTCCCGACCCTACCCGTTACGGGTGGAAGCGGTTAGCGGATGGGAATACAATCCATCCAGCCCTCGATTCAGCCCTCAACGCAGTCATCGATTCAGTCCTCTGTTAGGCAATAGCCTATGACGATGTTCTTCCCTCCCTCATTGCAACCAGCGGTGAATGGTGCTGTCTTATTCTCACCCCCATGAAAAAGCTCTTATTACTCCTGCTCTTTCCGTTGTGCCTCGGCGCCGCTGAGCCGGCGAAGCCGGTCCGGAAGATCAACCCTGGCGAGGTGATCGTGCCGACAGAGGCGATGCGCCGGATCTGGGGCGAGCTGGTGAGCCTCGACCTGAAGCAGCGCACGGGGGTCTTCCGCAAGGAGGGGACCGACGAGCTGATGCCATTCAAGGTCCTGCCTTACGCAGAACTGCTCCACCATGCGGCCTTCGGCGACCTGCAGGATTTCCGCGTCGGTGAGCGGGCGATCTTCCGGGTCCACGAGGATGCGCAAGGCACTTGGACCTGGCTGACGTATATCCAGGACGAGATGAACATGATGAACGGCCACAAGGAGTTCTTTTACGTCGACGCCGTCGATGCATCGTCGGGGAAGATCACCTGCAATCAGGCCAATGCCGATCGGAGCTTCGTGCGCGAGAAAGGCATCGTCCTCGAAACAGAGTCCGCGACCCGTTATTGGAAGGACGGCCAGCCGGCGAAGTTCGGCGATATCAAGGTCGGCGATAAGCTGCGGACGAAGACCCATGGCATCGGCAAGGGCAAGGTGCGCATGTGCTGGGAAGTGTTCCTCGATGAGGCCAGCCTCGTGAAGTTTCAAACCGAGCAGCGCGCCGTCCATACCCAGCGCCTGACCACGGAAGGGGCGCCTGGCTATGTCGATGTGGTAGCCGCCAAGCAGATCGAACTGACCCTCTTCCAGGAAGCTGGCGAAGTCGGCCGGACTCTGAAGGCTGGCGTAACCGTGCGGCTCGTCGGCGCCGGCGCCGATCGCCAAGCTGCCGGCGCGGAGACCCTCGCGACGATCAAGGCCGCCAAGTTCCAGGGCAATCTCTGCAAGGTGTCGCTCGAGCTCGCCTCCGCGACGACCCCTCTGCAGCCCCGCCAAGTCGTCCGCCTCTGGGTGAAGTAGGCATAAGGATAAGGTAGGGCGGTGATTGCTATCGCCGCCGTTCGAGCCCGCAGGGGGAAAGTGGTCGGGTCTTAGCTAAGCTCGTTGAAGACGTGTCTCCGTCCGCGAACGGACGTGATGGCAATCACGTCCCTACCTCGAGGCAGTCTTGATGGCCGGAGTCTCGGGAATTGGCCCGACGTGGGTCTGCATACGAACCTCGACCTTGGGATTCTTAGGTAGGCGCTCGCGGCAATGGGCGATGATCTGGTCGATGTTGAGCGAGGCCTCGTGGAAGAAGCCGGCGATGTCCTTAGCGATAGCTTCGTCCTTATGCGCGAGTGACGCCAAGGCCTCCAGGTGATGACGAAGTCCGAGGGCGTGTTGTTTTACCGCTTCGACGTGCGTCAGGGGTTGGCCGAAGTTGAGGTTGATTCGCTGCCGGCTAGTCGCGGCGTAGGCGCTGATGATCGCAAGGGTCAGGGCCTCATCCCGGCCTGATTCGATCTTGGAGACCGCGGCCTGGGTAACGCCCAGGCGCTTGGCGACCTCCGCCTGCGTGAGTTTCGATCGACGGCGCAGGCGCGTCAGCCCGTCGGTGACGCAGGTATCCTGAACGAGTTGGGCGTAGGCTTTCTGTACTTGGTCGCCCAGGCCTTCGCCCTTCATGAGGTCTTCGACGGAAGTATAGCTCCGCTGGGAGGACTTGGCTGGTCGCAAGGGGCGCGGAGATCTCATGGGAGGCAGGGAGGTTCGAGGGAGTGGACGTAATCGAGGGCGCACTGGAGGTCTGCGGCTTGGGAATTTTTATTCCCCACAGTTATAATGTGCAAGGCCCTATTTTCCTCCACCGGTAAAACGTACAGTCGGGTTTCTTGGAGTTTCGTCCGACTGGGGCCTTTCTGATCGATGGCCCAGATGCCAGCCGGCTCGTGATGCAGGAACCCGGCTTGGGCCGCTCGACAGCGGGGGAGCCCGTTCAGCTGCTCGCGCAATCGGTCCAGGTTGCGCAGGACGGCCGCGAGTTCCCCCGGCCGCTTCTTGTCGTAGCGCTTCTTGGAGCGTTCGAACTGCGGGGTGATCAGGTATTGCCACATGC
>CALQQQ010000126.1 GCA_943332745.1 Opitutus sp. GAS368
GCGAAGCGGGTGAGGAAGAGGGCTTCTTCGCAGGCGGAGTCGCCGCCGCCGACGACGGCGACCGGGACGTTGCGGTAGAAGGCGCCATCGCAGGTCGCGCAGGTGGTCACGCCGTTGCCGCCGTAATAATGCATTTCACCGGGGATACCCAGGTGACGGGGCGAGGCACCGGTGGCGATGATTACGGCCTTGGCTTCATAGGTGGCTTCGCCGCCCTTGAGCTTCTTGATCGGACCGGAGAAGTCGACGGAGTCGATGCGGTCCCAGGCGAACTTCGCGCCGAAGCGTTCGGCTTGGCCCTTCATGTTCGTGATGAGCTCGTTGCCATCCACGCCGTGGATGAAGCCCGGGAAGTTCTCGACCTCGGAGGTCGTGGTCAGCTGGCCGCCGGGCTGTCCGCCCTCGAGCACCAACGGAGTGAGACCGGCACGGGCGGCGTAGATTGCGGCGGTGAGGCCGGCGCAGCCGGTACCGAGGATAAGGACGTTTTCAGCCATGGTCATAACCCATCTTGAGGGCGGGAGCACAGCCGCAAGGCGGAAAACCCGATGTGAACAACCCGAGTCAAGGCTTGCCCCGGGGGGTGGGGTCGGGGTTTGCTACCTCTCGCTCCCGGACCCATGTTTCTCAGCATCCTCAAGCTCTTCGCGGGCAGCCACCACCGGAAATTCCTCCGTAAGTGCGCGCCCCTCGTCAAGCGGATCAACGCCCACGAGGCCGAGTACCAGAAACTGTCGGACGACCAGCTCCGCGCCAAGACCGACGAGTTCAAGCAACGCCATGCCAAGGGCGAATCCCTCGACGCCCTCCTCCCCGAGGCCTTCGCGGTCGTGAAGAACGCCGCCCGCCGCCTCTGCGGCACCACCTCTATCGTTTGCGACCATGAGCTGGCTTGGGAGATGGTCCATTTTGACGTCCAGCTCGTCGGTGGCATCGCGCTTCACCAGAACAAGATCGCCGAGATGGCGACCGGTGAAGGCAAGACCCTCGTCGCCACCCTGCCCCTCTACCTCAACGCCCTCACTGGCAAGAACTGCCAGCTGGTTACCGTCAACGACTACCTCGCCCGCCGCGACTCGGAGTGGATGGGTTATCTGTACCGCTGGCTCGGCCTGACGGTCGGCTGCATCCAGAACCAGATGCCCGGCGATGAACGCAAGGCCGCCTACGGTTGCGACATCACCTACGGCACCGCCTCCGAGTTCGGTTTCGACTACCTGCGCGATAATGGCATGGCCCTCTCGCCCGACGAGCAGGTCCAGCGCGAACACTACTTCTGCATTGTCGACGAAATCGACTCCATCCTGATCGATGAGGCCCGCACCCCGCTCATCATCTCCGGACCGGCCGCCGAAGAACGTGAGCCGGCTTTCCCGCGCCTCCGCCAGCCGGTCGCCGGCCTAGTCGAACTGCAGATCCGCCTCGTCACCCGCCTAATCAACGAGGCCCGCGAAGAACTCGAGAAAATCGGCGAAGACAAGGAGCCTTCCGCCGACTCCCTCGACAAGCTCTGGCTCGCCGCCCACGGCATGCCGCGCAACCGCATCTTCCTCCGCCTCATGGAGAACGGTCGCTGGCGCAAGCTGCTCGAAAAGCATGAAGGCGTACTCGCTTCCGAGATCGAGAAGGATCGCCGTTTCCACCTGAAGGAACGCCTCTACTTCGCCGTCAGCGAACGTAACCACGAGTCCGACCTTTCCCAACTCGGTCGCGATACGCTCCGCCCCGGCCAGCCCGACGCGTTCGTTTTGCCCGACCTCCCCTCCCGCTACGTCGAGCTCGACCGCGATGAGTCCCTCACACCAGAACGCCGCGCCGAACTTCGCACCGAAGCCGAGGCCGCCTACGCCCAGGTCTCCGAGGACATCCACGCCATTGGCCAGCTGCTCAAGGCCTACACCCTTTACGAGAAGGACAAGCAATACGTCGTGCACGAAGGCAAAGTGAAGATTGTCGACGAGAACACCGGCCGCATCATGGAAGGTCGCCGCTGGTCCGACGGCCTCCACCAGGCCGTCGAAGCCAAGGAAGGCGTTGCGCTCGAGAAGGAAAATAAGACCTACGCGACGATTACGATTCAGAACTACTTCCGCATGTACCAGAAGCTCGCGGGCATGACTGGCACCGCCGAGACCGAGGCTTCCGAGTTTAATGACATCTACCGCCTGACCGTCGTCGCCATTCCGACGCACCGTCCGTGCATCCGCTCCGACGACAACGACATCGTCTTCAAGACCCGCAAGGAGAAGTACCAATTCGCCATCAAGGAGATCGCCGAAGCCAACAAGCGCGGCCAACCCGTCCTCGTCGGCACCGCCTCCGTCGAAGCCTCCGAGATCCTCGGCCGCATGCTCGCGATGGCCAAGGTCCCCCACAAGATTCTCAACGCCAAGCACCACGAAGCCGAAGCCGATATCGTCTCGATGGCCGGCCAGAACGGTGCCGTGACGATCGCCACCAACATGGCCGGGCGCGGTACCGACATCAAACTGGGCGAAGGCGTCCGCGAACTCGGCGGCCTCTACGTCCTTGCGACCGAACGCCATGAAGTCCGCCGCGTCGACCGCCAGCTCCGCGGACGCTGCTCCCGTCAGGGCGACCCCGGCCGTTCCCGCTTCTTGGTCTCCCTCGAGGATGACCTGATGCGCCTGTTCTCCAACGCGGGCATCATCTCCTCGCTGCTCGAGAAATCCTTCAAGGAAGGCGAACCCCTCGAGCACCCGCTCCTCAACCGTTCCATCGGCACCGCTCAGAAGCGCGTCGAAGGTCAGAACTACTCGATGCGCAAGCGTCTGCTGCAGTATGACGACGTGCTGAACCAGCAGCGCCAGATCGTCTACGGTCTGCGCAATCGCGCCCTCCAGGCCGTCGATAGCCGCCAGACCATCCTAAACATCGTCGAAGAAGAGATTGAGTCGCGCCTCGACGTCGTGTTCCCCGACCCCGAGGGCGAAGCCGACCGTCGGGCCGCCGAGACTTTCGTCTACTGGTATATCACCACCTTCCACATGCGGATTGACCTCGAGGATATCCTCGCCCGCACGAAGGCCCAGCTGACGCTGCTCGCCACGGACCGCGTCCGCTCGCTCCAGCTCGGCCGCGAAGAACACGAGTCGCCCGAGATTCTGCAGTACCTTGAACGCAACGTGCTCCTGCGCGCCATCGACCGCAACTGGCAGAATCATCTCACCGAGATGGAAGACCTCCGCCGCGGCGTCGGTCTCCGTACCTACGCCCAGAAGGATCCGCTCAACGAGTACAAGGCCGAGGCCTTCAAGGCTTTCGAACGCTTGATGCAGCAACTGCGCACCGACACGTGCTCCGGCCTCTTCCGGACGGCGACCTCGATGGAAGCCCTCGAAGGCCTGATGCGTCGCGCCCAAGGACAGGCCAAGGCCATCGGGCCCGCCGAACCAGGCTCCGGCGGCGAAACGCAGACGAGCCCGGCCTCCGTGTCGAAGCCTGAGCCTTTCCGCCGACTGGCGCCCAAGATCGGCCGCAACGCCGTCGTCCGCATCCGCAAGGGCCCTGAGACCCAGGACCTGAAATGGAAGAAGGCCGAGGCCCTCGTCCGCGACGAAGGCTGGGAAGTCATCGAGACACTGTCGGAATGACCGACCCGGCGACGAGCAGCCCCGCCGCCGCCCGGCTTGCCTGGATCGGCGCGGCGCTGACCGCCCTGCTGTCCTTCTTCTCCTTCGCCCCTGTCGGTCACCCTTTCCTGGCCTTCGTCGCCCTGGTCCCCGCTGCACTCGCCACGACGCTTCAGCCCGACTGGCGCACGTGGCGTCGCGCGAGCTTCGTGACAAGCTGGGTACTCTGGGTCGCGCTCCTCGCGTGGCTCCGGCACGTCTACCCGCCGCTCGGCTGGGTCGGCGTCGTACTGCTGACGGCCTACTGCGCACTCTATCCCTTCCTTTGGCTCTTGCTGGTCCGCTGGATATTCCCGGCCTGTGCCGGCGCCTCGCTCATCTCCCGCCTGCTCGCGATCACCGGTCTCGCCGGCGCCTGGGGTCTACTCGAGTGGACCCGTAGCACCATCCTGTCTGGCTTCGGCTGGCTCCCGTTCGCGGCCTCGCAGACGGGCAACCCGGTCATGCTCAGCCTGTGTGCCTGGGTCGGCCCGATCGGCCTCTCGATTGCGCTGGTGCTCTTCAACCTCGGGCTCGCCCGCTGGATTGTCCGACTCGTCGAATTCTATCGTGGCGAAGCCGACCTCAAGCCCGCCGGGCCGATGAATTGGCTGCGCCAGATCACGCCGGAACTCTACCTCGGCCTCACGCCCATCGCCTGCGGCTTCCTCGCCCTACTTTCCGCCAACGCCGCCAAGGTCGCCACGGAGCAGGTCAGCTGCGCGCCCGCCGTCGTGCAGACCGACTTTGACCCCAACGCCAAATGGGATCCGCTTCGCCTGCAGGAGCATCTGGTGCTCACTGAGCAAATGACGTTCGCAGTCGCCGAAAAAAAGGCCGCTGACCTCATCCTCTGGCCGGAAGCAGCCCTGCCGTTGTCACTGGAAAGCGATACCTACGTCGCCCGCCTCACCGGCCTCGCCAAAGCCACCGATACGCCACTCGTGATCGGGACGATGGATCGCCGCGGCGCCGGCTACGGCAACGCGGTCGCCGTGATCACCCCGGATGGCGTCCAGAAGCCCGTCTACGCCAAGCGCCACCTCGTGCCCTTCGGCGAATACGTCCCGCTCGCCGACTTCCTTCCGCTGCGCAAGGTCGTGCCGATCTCGA
>CALQQQ010000127.1 GCA_943332745.1 Opitutus sp. GAS368
CCCCCACACACCCACATGCGTATCCTCACCTCCCTCCTCGCGTGCCTCGCCGCCGTGGCGGCCTTCGCGGCCGCTGAAGTCGGCAAAGCTGCTCCTGATTTCTCCGGCAAGACCCTCGACGGTAAGACCGTCAGCCTCGCCGACCTCAAGGGAAAGACCGTCGTCCTCGAATGGTATAACCCTGGTTGCCCCGCCGTCCGCAAGTTCTACGACGCGGGCAAGATGCAGGAGTTCCAGAAAGAAGCTATCGCTTCCGGCGTTGTCTGGCTCGTCATCAACACCGGTGGTCATGAAATCAAGGAAAGCTCCACCTACTACCCTGGCACCGTGATCCAGGACTCCAACCAGAGCATCGGTCGCGCTTATGAAGCCAAGGTGACCCCGCACTGCTTCGTCATCGATGGCAAGGGCGTCCTCGTCTACAAGGGCGCGATTGATAGCATCCCCTCCACCAAGTCCGCCGACATTGAGAAGGCCACCAACTACGTCCTCGCCGCCGTCAAGGCCGTGAAGGAAGGTAAGTCGCCGGAAGTTTCGAACACCAAGCCCTACGGCTGCGGTGTGAAGTACAACAAGCTCTAAGCCGACACCACGGCTAAGCAAAAGGGCGTCCCGCGGGACGCCCTTTTTTGTGCCTGGACCCCCTTAGCTCAGGCCACACCGGTCGCTTGAAGGATCTTCGCGTGCACCTGGTCATTGCGGAGGTGCGGAGTAAAGAGCTGCGAGCCTGGACCGAAGGAACAGAACTCCACCATCTCTCCAGTGTGGTTATTGCTGGTCCAGCCGATCGAGGTGTACTTCATGAGTGCGGCCGCGAGCGTCTTGATTGACGTGATTTTAGTGCGGTCTTCGGCCTTAAACTTCAGACCGGTCGCCGCTTCGGCTGCAGTAAGGAAATCGTCCGGAGCCAAAGCCTTAGTTCGAAGACTCAGCAGCTCGAGCGACGACGTAAACCCAGTCAGGCGATCAAACGCGGGCGTCGATTCCGAATAAGACGGAGCAATGGAGATGAAGTCTTCATTGCCAAGACCGTTCACGTTGAAGCCGCCGGTACCGTGGTCGGTGGTGATGATGAGCAATGTATCTGGGTTCGTATCGACGAAGGCGAGGACGGTCGCGATGGTCTCGTCGAAGGCGACCTGATCGCGAATCGCGGCGGCGCCATCGTTACCATGCGCGGCATGGTCGATGCGTCCGCCTTCAACCACGAGAAAGAAGCCCTCGGGCGCGGAGCTCAGGCGCTGGAGCGCGACCTTGGTCATCTCGGAGAGCGTCGGCGTGGAAGCCTTGAGCTCGGCGGAATTCAAGCGATCGATCTCGAAGGGGATGTGACTCTTGCTAAAGAGACCCAGCAGCGGGGCCTTACCAGCGTCAGCCAGGAGCTGGTCTCGATTAAGGGCAACACCATAGCCAGCCTTGCGGTAGGCAGCCAGCAGGCCCTCGCTAAAATATTGCGTGCCACCACCCAAGACGACGTCGACGCCGCGCTCGAGATACTGGGCGGCGATGGCCTTCTGGTCGGAACGCTTGGCGACGGTGGTCGCGAAGCCCGCCGGCGTGGCGTGCGTGGCGGTGGCGGTGGTGACGAGTCCGCAGCGCTTCTTGGCGGCGTTCATCTTCTGGACGAGGGTCACCGGCTTACGACCGTCTTGGGTGATGTTGATCACGCCATTATCGATACGTTCGCCGATACCCCAGCAGCTGGCGGCGGCGGCGGAGTCGGTCACGATGCCGCTGGCGGAATCGGTCTCGCAGAGCGAACGGACGACGGGGAGCTCGCCGTACATCTTCATCCAATGCGAGGAACGCTTCTCGGTACGAGTCAGGTAGGTCTGGGCAGCGGTCAGCACCGAGAAGCACATGCCGTCGGAGACCATGAAGATCACGTTCTTAGCCTGACGCTTGGCAGAGTTGGCGGAGGCCTCACGGCCATCGGCGCCGAGAGCCCGGGCCGAGCCGGCGCCGAAGACGAGGCTTCCGAGTCCGGCGAACTTCAGGAATTCGCGACGGGAAGAAGAACGGGGTTGGTTCATGCCCGAGGTATTGGCTCAAAAGACCCACCCGGGCAACCTTAGTTCCCCGGGGAGTCGGTTAAAACCAAGTGACGATCAGGCCTGAGGGGCAGCCGGGGCGGCGGGAGCAACCGGAGCCGTCGGGACATGCACCTTGAGGCGGCGTTCGGCGATCTCAGCTGACACCAAGGCCACAAACTCGGCCAAGGTGCGGTTTCCTTCGAAGGACTTGTCCGCGCGAGAACGCACGTTGACGAGGCCAGCTTCCTTTTCCTTGGCGCCCACAACGAGCATGTGGGGCACCTTCGACATCTCGGCGCGACGGATCTTGGCGCCCAGTTTATCGGAAGAGCCGTCGACGCTGCAGCGAATTTTTGCGACCTTGAGGATTTCGGCCATCGCTTCGCAATCGGCGTTAAGATCGTCGTTGAGCGGAATGAGTCGGACCTGCTCAGGTGAGAGCCAAGTCGGGAAGTCGCCGGCAAAATGTTCGATGAGGATACCGACGAAGCGCTCCATGGAACCGAACGGCGCGCGGTGGATCATCACCGGGCGGTGCGGCTTGTTGTCGGCGCCGTTGTAGGTGAGGTCGAAACGTTCCGGCAGGTTGAAGTCGACCTGGACGGTGCCGAGCTGCCATTCGCGGCCGATGACGTCTTTGACGACGAAGTCGATCTTGGGACCGTAGAAGGCGGCTTCACCAGGCTCCTCGGAGAAAGCGACGCCAAGGGTGGCGGCAGCGGCGCGGCAGGCGGCTTCGGCCTTGTCCCAGTTCTCGGCAGTACCGGTGTACTTGGCGGAGTCGGGATTACGCAGGCCGACGCGCACGCGATAGTCATTCAGCCCGAGCGTCTTGAGGACGATCTTCACGAGTTCCAAGCAGCCGAGGACTTCAGGGAGGACCTGGTCTTCGGTGCAGAAGAGGTGGGCGTCATCCTGGGTGAAGCCACGGACGCGCGTCATACCGCTTAGTTCACCGGACTGTTCCCAGCGGTAGACGGTACCGAATTCGGCGAGGCGCACCGGCAGATCACGGTAAGAATGGGGCTGGGAGGCGTAGATGCGGATGTGGTGCGGGCAGTTCATCGGCTTCAGCAGGAAGCCCTGCACGGTGCCGTCGGCCAGGCGGTTCGTAAGTTCGCCGCAACCGCAGCCTTCCTTGGCAAGCATCTCCATGGCCTCGCGTTCGACGAGCGGGGGGAACTGCGCGTCCTTGTAGTAAGGGAAGTGTCCGGAGGTGCGGTAGAGGTCGAGGTTGCCGATGTGCGGCGTGAAGACCTGCTTGTAGCCCGTCTGGAATAGGCGCTCGGAAATGAAATTCTGGAGTTCTTGGCGGACGACGGCGCCGTTGGGCGTCCAGAGGATAAGGCCCTGCCCCACCTTCTCGTCGATATGGAACAATTTCAGTTCCTTACCGAGTTTACGGTGGTCGCGCTTCTTGGCTTCCTCGGCGCGGACGATGGCCTGCTCGAGTTCGTCCTTGGTCGCATAGGCGGTACCGTAGATACGCTGGAGCTGCTTGTTCTTCTCATCGCCGCGGTGGTAAGCACCGGCGATGTGCAGGAGCTTGAACGCCTTGACCTGGGAAGAGTAGCGGACGTGGGTGCCGGCGCAGAGGTCGACGAATTCGCCGTTCTTATAAAAGGAGATGGCCTCGCCGGCGGGGATGTCGCCCAAGCGGCCGACCTTGTAGGCGTTCTGGCCGCGCTCGAGGAGCAGCTTCTCGGCTTCCTCGCGGGTGCATTCGAAGCGCTCGAACTTCTGGTTCTCCTTGGAGATACGGCGCATCTCTTCCTCGATCTTCACGAGGTCTTCGGCCGTGAACGTGTGGGCGAGGTCGAAGTCGTAATAGAAACCGTTGTCGGTGGGCGGCCCGATATCGAGCTGGGCCTGGGGGAACAGGCGGAGCACGGCGGCGCCCAGCATATGGGCGGCGGAGTGACGGATCTCCTCGAGGGGAGTCATCTGCGGGCGGGAAGACATGGCGGAATACCCCACTCGCTAGGGACTCCCGAGGCGGAGGGCAAGGACGGAGGCGGACCCCCGCCCTAGCCCAGGCCGCGGGCCTACTCTTTGACGAGTTCGAAACGCATCGTGACGACCACGCGGATGGTCTTATCGATGGAGAAGACGTCGACGTTGCCGGAGTCGCTTTCGTCGATCCGGTCCTTAGCGCTGATTTGGATGATGCCTTGGGCAGCTTCGAGCAACGAACCCAGGTGACTACCCGAACCGTTGACCATAGTCTGGGCGCGGCGCTGGGCGTCCTTCGCGGCCGACTCGAGCAGATCCTTCTTCACGTCGGCGAGGTTAAGCAGGCGGAAGATGGGCGTACTGCGAACGAACGTGACACCGCCGGACGGGAAGAACTCCTGGCGGGAGAACGCCAAGATCCGCGCGACGTCGGTGGACTGCAAGGTGAGGTGCTGCGCGAAGACATACTCCGGGACCTGGCCGCGCGCATGAGTGTCATAGTCGATGAGCTGTCGTCCGCGCACCGGCTGCTTCTCGCCGGCGGCGAGCGGCGGCTCGATGTAGACGGCCGGCTCAAGCCGACGCACGGTTGTCGCCTCAAAGATGATCTCGTTCTCGGCGAAGCCCGCCTTGCGCAACGACGCGGTCAGCTGCGTGCGCTGGGCGAGCATCGCGTCGCGGCCGACCTCTTGGTTTTCACCGCGCCAGGCGAGGTCGGCGCCGACCATGCC
>CALQQQ010000128.1 GCA_943332745.1 Opitutus sp. GAS368
CAATCCCTTCCCCTCCGCCAGGTTACTTTCATCATTCTCGAACTGGGGATTCAATCTCGGGAGATGGTTCTCAGCTCCCTTTCGACCTGCTCCACCGCCTCCTCCATGCGCTCCATGGCGCTCCGGAGCACTGCTTCGACGACTTCGCTGTTCGGGATGCGGCGATGCGAAGCGAGGATCGCTTCGATCGAGCAGACGAGCAGCGGCGTCGGTGCGTCGAAGAGGAAGAACTTCACGCCGCGGATATCAGCATTGAAACGAGAAACCATCTTATGGGATCGCCCGGCATCTTCATCGTCCAAGGCGAACGGCAGCACGACCTGCAGGTTCATAATCTCAGGCGCCGCAGCCGCATCAAAGGATAAGCTGAACTCCCGACGACCTTTCCGAAAGACCAGCCCACCGCGATAAGGCCCAGAACGCGGCACGACCTGCGCCTCTTCCCAAGCGACCGTATTGATCGCGTGGGCATAAAGGATACGAAGCTCTTCGTAAGGAATCAGCATACCTTCACCATGCCCACCTGCTAACTGCCTGCAATCCCCAGGTAGGGGCAGCACCGCGTGCTGCCCTAGCTGCATCTGCCTTGGGTAGGGACGGCTCTCCGAGCCGTCCGCTCGCGGACGGAGATGCGCCGTCATCGAGGCTAGCTAAGGCCCGTCGACTTCCCTCCTACGGTCTCGAACGGCGGCGATAGCAATCACCGCCCTGCCTCGACCCATCAGGCCGTCTCTGCTTAGCGCCTTGCCCACGTGTCACCGTGTCCCCGTGCCCCCACGAAGGCGAAGCCTTCGCCTTACTTCTGCGCCGCGCGTATCTGGAGATTCGCCTCGGCGAACGCCTCGCCCATGAGCGCAAAAGTTTTGGCGCAACCGAGATAATGATAGCCGGCGTTGGACGCGCCGCGCTTCTGCATGGCGGCCTCCTCGGGCGAGATCAGCTTAGCCTCAAAGTCCTTGAGGTACTCACGCTGCTGCGCCTCGGTCATCTTGCCGTCGGCGTTGGCCGACCGCTTACCTTTAGTGCGTAACTCATAGCCCATCTGGCGGACCTTCTCTTTCTTGTCCTGGATGGCGCCGAGCTTCTCGTCCCAGAACGGCGCGGTCCGCACAGCGATGACGTTACCCTTGAATTCTGGCCATGCGGCCGGCGCGGCCATCGCTTCGCGAAAGGCGAAATTATCTTCGCTGCCGGGGTCCTTGCCGCCGACGCCCATGACGCCGATGACAAACGGGAGTTTGGGCGCCCCGAGATCTTTCCGGACGTCGCGGATGAGTGCGCCGAGATAATCCGAATACGGCGCAAACCGTTGGCCGGCTTCGCCCTTGGGCCGACGTGGATATAAATTGCCGTCCACCATATCGTTAAAGCCCTGTAGCCAGATGAAACCGGCCAGCTCGTAGCCTTCCTTGGAGTCATAGGCGGGGCAGACGCGTCCCGGATTGGCCAAGACCTGCTTCGCATGCGCGAGCATGAGCCGGTAGTAGTGGCCGGCATTGGCGAGCGAGTTTTTGTCGGTCTCGAGGTCGCGGGCTGTCCGCAGATATGGGCCCGCGCTTGGCGGACGGAAATCGTAGTTCAACGACTTACCACCCCAGGCCGCTTTGATGAGTAGCACCGGCCCGTTGCCCGCACGCTCCATCGCTAGACCGAAAGTATACTCGGGCCCGATCTTCCCGCCATCCTTGGCCGGATCCTGGCGCGAGCCGTAACCGGTCGTCAGCGGGCCGAAGCCTTCGCCGTTCTTGTCACCACTGCCGGTGAGATAAGAGATCCACACATTCTTCGCGGCCGCTGGTTTACCGTCCGGACCAAGCATGCGCTTCAGCAAAGGCGCAGTCGCCGGATCTTCGCCGATATAGTCAATGGTCTCGACCCGTGCATGGCCTTCCATGTTCGACTGCCCCACGAGGATATAAACCTGCAGCGGCTTCGCGGAAGCAATCGCCGCAGCCAGGCCAAACCATACGAGGAGGGGGACTCTCATGCCGACATTATGCCGTCCCCGGCGACGGCCTGCAACCCGAAGCAGAATGGATGGCTGAATAGATGACTGCGTAGAGGACTGAATCGAGGACTGGATGGATTAGAGGCAGGAACTCAAGGGGAGACCGGGAACCGGAATATTAGATGCGGCCAGTCACCGTCCCCCAGCCAATCATCCGGCCTCCGGTTTTCCTTTGAGTTTATCAGTGCATTAACTCTGAGCCTCCGAGCCTCTAGTGTAATGCCCCTTGCCCACGTGTCACCGTGTCCACTTGCCCCCTCACGCGCTAGGCGCGTGTTCCACCTTTGCACTTTTGCACCTTTGTACATTATCTCCCTCATGCCCCAAACCACCGATCGCCGCTCCTTCCTGCGCACCCTCGCTGGCGCGACCGGTGCGGCCGCCCTCTCCGTCGGCTGCGCCACGCGTCCGACGGCGACGCGCATCGTCGACACGCACACGCACTTCTACGATCCGACCCGCAGCCAAGGCGTACCCTGGCCGTCCAAGGGCAGCTTCCTCGATCGCCCAGTGCTCCCGCCCGATTGGCAACGCGTCGCCGCCCCGCATGGGATTCGTGAGACGGTGGTGGTCGAAGCGAGCCCGTGGCCGGAAGACAATGACTGGATCCTGCGCCTCGCTGATACGCATCCATGCATCGTGGGCTTCATCGGCAATCTCCGTCCGAGCGAAGCGACTTTCCCCGACCTTCTCCGTCGCCTCGCCGCGCACCCGCTCTTCCGCGGCATTCGCATCCCGGCGAGCAAGCTGAGCGCCAATCTCGCCGATCCGGTCTTCGCGCGTCACCTCGGTCTGCTGGTCGACCGCGGCCTAGCGGTTGATATCAATGGCCTCGGCGACTTCCCGGGAGCCGTGCGTCTCGCCCGCGACTTCCCGGGCCTCCGTATCATCGTCGACCATGTCGGCAACGTCCGTGATCCCGCCGCGCCCGACCTCGCCTGGCGCGAAGGCATGCGCCGCCTCGGCGCTGAACCCAACGTTTACTGCAAGCTCTCCGGACTCGTCGAACCCGTGAAGACGCCGCACGGCGAAGCACCGACGGACGTCGCCACCTATCGCCCCACGCTCGATCACGTCACCGCCTCGTTCGGTCCAGCGCGCGTGTTCTATGGCAGCAACTGGCCCGTCTCCGACAAAGGCGCCCGCTATGCGGACGTCTTCGGACTCGCGGCCGACTATTACGCCGAGCGTACCGCGGAAGACCGCGAACGGTTCTTCTGGCGCAATTCCCTCGACGCGTACCGCTGGGTCACCCGCGGCTAAGCAGTCTCGAGGGTGGGACGTGACGGCTGCATGGAGAGCTGAGTCGAGGACTGCATGGATCAGAGGCAGAAACTCAAAGGGAGACCGGAAACCGGAACGGATGCTGTGGGCATAACCCATGACCCGACAATCATCCGGTCTCCGGTTTCCCTTTGAGTTATGTCTTTGTCTCCCTGGCCAACTGGCCCACTGATCAACCAGTCAACTATTGGCGCGGCCTTTGGCCGCGCTCAAAAGCGCCAGCGCGAGGAGAGGCCGACGAGTAGTCCAGGAGCGAGGTCATAGGTCGACTCGACGCCACCGACTTCGCGACGCGCTTCGGCACGGAAGGCCCAGCCCAAGGTGATCTCGTCGATCCGTCCGTCGGCGTTGCGGCGCAGGCCAAAGAGCGCGGCGATCCGCTCGCTCTCGTAATCCTGGCGCTGGCCGGCGAGATCCGCGAGGCGCGCTTCTTCCTGCTGGAAAGCGAGGGTCAGCGAGGCGCGCCAAGCTTCGTCGAGCTTACGCTCGAGGACGAGGGACTTGCGGCCGGTACCGAGCGACCAATCCGGCGCGAACTGCCAGCGGAAAGTCGGGACGACCAAGACCATCGGCGAGCGGACCGCGCGGGTCTCGGCGAGGAAGAGGTAACCCAAAGTGAAGGTCTCGGACTGACGCCAATCCGCACCATAGAGAGCCTGGACGGTGACCGCATCAGCGAGAGACACGCCTTCCGCGGCGTCACCATTGACCTGCAGAACAGCGTAACGGGAACGGCCGTTTTCGGTGGAGGCGTAACCGCTCAGGTTGAGCGAAGCGCCGCGGACGAGATCGAAGTCGACGGGGGCGGCGGTCCAATCGTGACGGGTCTGCGCATACCGGAAGCCCCAGTCGTATTGCCAGGAGCCGGTCTTCACCAGCGGGAAATTACCCGTGACCTCGAAGCCTGTGGCGCGATCCTCAGCCTTTCCATCGCCGGAAGCCGAAGCGGAAGTGAATCGAACGCCCACGCCTTCGAAGCCCGCCCGCGGGCGAGGCGCCTCGGCGAAAAGAGCGGCACCGATGAGCAGGGGCAGGAGACGGGAGATCATGCCTCGTATCATCCTGATTCCTGGGGTATGTCAAATGAGGTCGGCGGGCGGAGTAATCCGCTAAAAGGGAGACCGGAAATAGGAACAAATGCTGCGGACAAAACCCCGTCTAACCATCCGGTCTCCTTTGAGTTCTATCTGCATCAAGGTAGGGACGGCTCTCCGAGCCGTCCGTTCGCGGACAGAGATCCGCACCTCACTCAGTTCAACGGCGGGCTCGGAGAGCCCCGCCCTACCCAATCATCCGGCTTCCTGTGAGCTGCCACAGCCTTGGGTAGGGGTTACCC
>CALQQQ010000129.1 GCA_943332745.1 Opitutus sp. GAS368
AGCGCGCGCGGTCGAGCGCTGGTCGGGCCCTGCTTCCTGCTGAAGGTGGCCGAGGGCGAGCTTGAGTGCGGCCACCGCATTGAGGCGGGCACGGGCCAGTTGGTGGCTGTGATTGGCTAGGCGAGACTCCACCGCGATGAATGAGGCAATGACCACCAGACTCAGCACAAGCATCGCCATCACGGTGAGCGAAAGGATGAGGCTGAAGCCGTAGCGAGATTTGCTTTGGTTCCGCATAATAGCCCCACTAGGGTCTACGTAGGGAGTATCCCTTAGGGTTACTCTACTTGCAAGCCTGATGCCAACGTCTCGGCTTCCTGTTTGTGCGTAAATTATTTGTCAAAATAGCCCGCAAATACTGTGTAATATGACCCCTTTACCGATATTAAATATCTAACACTTCTGTTGCCTCTGACTCAAACATGGGTAGATTAACGATGTCATGAAAACCATCGCTTCGCTTAGCCTGCTTCTCCTTACGGCCTCTCTCTTCGCCGCCGCCACTACCACGACGACCACCACCGTCGTGACGCCTCCGACCAAGCCAGTCGTCGTGAAGCCGAAAGTCGTCACCCCTCAGGTGAACAAGAAGCCCGAGGTGGAGCGCAAGTGCGACGACAAGAATAAGTCCGTTGCGAAGGTCACTCCGGTGACCAAGTCCACGAGCGGTACTTGCAATAAGAAGTAAGCGTTTCGCCGATCTTCCCCAAAGGGCCGACATGAGTCGGCCCTTTTTGTTTTCGCTTGTGGGTCGCCACGAGGTCGTAAGATTCTGACCCATGCGAAACCTTGCCCTATTGCTTGCCTCCGTCGTCGTCCTCTGTGCTGCCGATTCCGCCCCCTCCGCGCCGCCTAAAGCTGCGCCGAAATACCAGGAAGGTAGCTGCTGCGACAAGGCCGCGAAGAAGGGTGATAAGTGCATCCACCCTTGTTGCGTGAAAGCCGCCAAGGTCGGTAAGGTCTGCGATCACTGTAACGAGTCGCCGAAGAAGTGACGCCGTTCGGTCGCGCTTGCGCTGACCCGGCCGCCCCGCAGTCTGCTCCCATGTTGAAAAGATACCCTGTGCTTTCCTCCGTGCTGCTCGTGGGCGGAGCCGTCGGCCTGTTCTTCTGGTCGCGCCCCGTCGCCGCCGCACCGGCCGCCGCACCGGCCAAGTATGAAAGCCGCACGCCTTCCTCGGACGGCATCGGCAAGGTCTGGATGGGGCGCGAAATCTCTAAGGTGATGGGCCATCCTGGTATCGGCTGGCTCGAGCGCACCGATCGCGAAAAAGAGGAAGCACCTTCGAAGGCCATCGCCTTGTTGGAGCTGAAGCCGGACGATGTCCTGGCCGATATCGGAGCCGGATCAGGCTATTATTCTTTCCGCATCGCCCGTAAGTTGCCGCGGGGCAAGGTCGTCGCGGTGGACATCCAGCCAGAGATGCTCGAGTTCCTGAAGACGGAATCCGCCAAGCTCGGGGTGACGAATGTTCAGCCGCACCTGGGCGCTATCGACGACGTCAAGCTTCCCTCCGCTTCAATTGATGCCGCGCTGATGGTCGACGCCTACCACGAATTCGACCACCCAGTGGAGATGTTAGCCTCGCTCCGTTCGGCCCTGAAATCAAAAGGCCGCATCTACCTGCTCGAGTATCGTGCGGAGGACGACAATGTCCCGATTAAGCCGCACCACAAGATGACCGAAGCGCAGGCCCGCAAGGAATTCGAAGCCGCTGGCTTCCGGTTCGTGACGAACAAGCCGGGCCTGCCTTGGCAGCATCTGCTAATCTTCGAGAAGCCCTAAGCGCCTTCAGGCTCCGACGTTCTTCTTGATGTCCTTGAGCTGCTGGAATTCCGGCTTCGCGGTGTAATACTTGTCCAGTGGGTAGCAGCCGGAAATGAGGCCATTGCGTGGTGCCGTCGTGCAGTCGCTGAAAGTGCGGCAGATGAACTTAGTCTCCATCACGCCGTTCTTCGCGGCGTCGGCGAGCATGGCGGGGTAGCTCAGTACAGCCCGGCCGATACCGATCGCATCGCTACCGCCGGTCCGCAGGATGTGCTGGGCGATGTGGGGGAGGTATTCTTGCACGTAACTGAGGCCGGAGCTCACCACAATCATGCCGTCGGGCGCTCGTTCACGTACGGCCCGAACCGCCTGTACCTGACGGGCGACGTCGATGAGCGGATCGTGCGCGGGCTGGTAGCCGTCGCTGGGCGGGTACGCCGCGGGCCGCTGGAGGTGTGGCGTAGAGTAAGGTGAGCCGGCGGTGGTGTTGAGGATCTTCACGCCGAGTTCGCCGAGCAGCTTCACAAAGGCAAAGGTCTCGGTCAGGTCGATTTCAGTAGGCTTCGCTGGGTTGACGCCAAAAGTGTAACGGTAGGGCAGGAGATGGGCATGCTCTTCGGGGATGCCGGGGCTGAGTTTGCCGGGCACACTCAGTGCCGGATCCGGTCGGAACGGAACCATGTCGAACAGGCTCAGGCGTACGCCGATATCGATCGCGTTACCTTCCGCACGGATGCCAGCGATGATGTCGCCCAGGATACGGGTACGGTTTTCGAACGAGCCACCGAACTTGCCCGGACGCGTGTGGGCACTGAGGAATTCGTGCAGGAGGTAGCCGTGGCAGTGCTTGATGTCGACGAAGTCGGCGCCGCAGTCGCGGGCCAGGCGGGCGGACTTGACGTAGCAGCGGATCAGCTCCTCGACCTCGTCGTCGGTGAGGACTTGGTCGTCCGACGTGACGTTGAACTTCTTATCGAGGAGCGGGTGGCGGTAGGCCACGCGGGATTCCCAACGCTTCTTGTCATGCGGACGGCAGAAGCGGCCAGAGTGGGTCAGCTGGAAGCCGATGACCAGGTCCTCGACCGAACCCCAGCGGGCGAGGTGCTCGGCCTTGAGGATGCCGACGAGTTCCGTGATGCCGGCCTGGTTCTCCTCGTTGATGATGAGTTGGTTCATGTTGGCGCGGCCGTCGGCGCGCACGGCCATAGCTTCAGCACCGCAGATTAACTTGGCTCCGCTCGCGCCGAAGCGCTGCCAGCGGCGCTTCATCTCCTCGGAGATGCCGCCGGTGGTCGTACCGTCCCAGCCTTCCATCGGATGGATGGCGATGCGATTCCCGATGGTCTTACCGTTGACCTTCGTTCGTGCGATGGGCTGCAAGAGCGGGTTGGTGGAGCCGCCTTCGATGGTGTCCTCCAGCGGGAGGTCGGCGCCAACGTTGGCACAATGGACGCGAAAATCGGCGACGGTCTTGAGCGACGCGACGCGGGTGAGTTTGAAGGGGGTGGTCATGGCTCAGCGGAGGGCTTCGATGCGCCGAGCGATATCGGCGAGGATTTCGCGGTCAGACTCCGGACGCTTGGCCGAGCGCGGATGGGTGTCGTCGCAACCAATCCAACCCCGAAGTTTCAGGAACATCGCGGCGGAGTGTTTATAGGCGGGTACAGGGGGGCGGAAGGCCAGGAAGCCGAGATACTGAAGGAGGTCATTGATCTCGTAGAAGGCCGCGTCGCCGTTTTCCCAGGCCTTATCCCGTAAGGCAAAAGCTTCCGGGGCGAAGGTGCTCAGCCCGAGCAGGTAATCACTGCCATACATCACCATGTCGATGGCAAGGTCGTTGCCGGTGTAGACCCGGAAGTCCGGGCGGGTGGCATCGCGCAAGGCGAGGCGTTCCCATTCCAGATCACGCCGGAGCGACGAGTGTTTAGCGCCGATGCATTGGGGGATGCCCATCAATCCTCGGTAGACTTCAAGCGAATAGATTTTGCCGAAAGGCGCGAACATTTGGCCGAGTTCGAAGCCGACGAATCTCGGCGCATGCCGGCCAATAGCGGCATAGGCTTCCACGATTTTTTCATCAGATTGATTGGTTAGGCCGTAGCTCTGGAAAATGACCGGCGTGCCGCCGTGTTGCTGAATCAGATCAATCTGGCGGGCGTAGGCAGCGAGGTCGAAAGCAGCCCCAGGTTGATCGAGGACGAAGGCGCCGGCGACAAACCATTTGCCGTCCGTCTCCACTTGGGTGATTTGCAGGGCTTTCTGGCGGATGGTGTCGTCGATGAGATTGCCAAAGCCCGTATCCATATTCACGGCCGGAGCCAGGCCCGCCGCGACTGTACGGCGGACGTGGGCGGTGAAGCCCGCCCAGTCGATGTCTCCGTTGGCGAGGAAGGGAAGCAGGATGGCGGAGCTGCCTTCGATGCGGCGCTTACGGCGAATCATGCCGGTGGGCTCGGGGTGCTTCGGGGTGCTCATGCTTGAAGGATTGATATCAACCCATTAACGGCAAACTCGTTCGACTGAACAAGTCTCAACCGCTGTAGGGTAATTCGTTCCTTGAAGGCTCGGGATATCTCCTTCTGATGGGGCCATCCTTTATGACCACTTCCGACGGCACCAAAGACGCGATAACCAAGGGCATGCAGATGACGCTGCTCGCCGGCTTCCTCGGCTGGATGATGGATGGTTACGAGCAGGCAATTTTTCCGCTCTTAGCGAGCCCCGCCCTCAAGAGTATGGTGCCGGCCAATATTACTGCCGAGGGGGCGCAGGCGATCAATGTCTGGGTCAGCAGCTGGATGGGTTGGATCACGGCGGCGTTTCTGGTGGGCGCGGCTTTGGGTGGAGCCGCTTTCGG
>CALQQQ010000130.1 GCA_943332745.1 Opitutus sp. GAS368
ACTTCGATGTCGAAGAGGATGAAGAGCATCGCCGTCACGTAGAACTTCACGGCGAAGCGAGGGTGGGGTTTTCCTTCCATCGGCAGGCCACACTCGTAGGCCTTGTCCTTGATGTAGTTGCCCTTGGCGCGCTGGCCGAAGGCGTGGCTGACAATGAGGATGATCGCGGGGATCGAGAGACCCAGGACGATCTGCACGAGGGCGGGCAGGTAGGTGCTGAGGGACTGGGATTCGGCGGCGGCCATCGGTAGCGGATACGAAAAAGCCCTCGCCTCGGGAGGCAAGGGCTTTTGCAAGTGCTGGCTCTTTTGCCTTATTTTACCACGGGGACGGCGAGGCTGGGAATAGCCGCTGGGCTCGCCGCCGGCTGGGTTTGCTTCGCGAAAGCGGCTGCGGAAGTGGGAACCTGCTCCATGATCCAAGAGGGGACGGTGAACTCAGCCTTAGCTGCGTACCCGTTCGCCTTGTGCTTAGGGTCGGAGTGCTTCGCGCGGACGAAGGTCTTCGGCGGCTCGCCCGCCGCTTTGCCAGCGACTTGGCCGAACGTGAGTGTCAGGGCGTTACCATCGAAGAAGCCGAGTGTGACCTGGAAGGTCTTGGCGAAGGCCGCGGCGGCGTCCTTGTCATCCTTGGCGACCGCCTCACCGACACGCAGGGTAGCGAGCGAAGCCGCGAGACTCTCGATACCCTCTGCGCCAGCGCCGGCGAACGGCTTTCCTTTGGCAGGGCGGCTAAATTCCTTCTTCCCGTCGGCCCAGCCGAACGCGATCGTTTTGACCTCCTCGGCCTTCGCGGCGCAAAGCGTCAGGTCGACCCATGAGGCGGGATCGCCGTCGAGGTCGCCCGTGAAGTCCGTGCGAATCGCATAGGGTTGACCTTGGTAGCGGGCGCTGCTGCCCAGCCCATCATCGGTCTGCTTTCCGAACTCGATTGTGACGGACTTACCTGGGGCGTTCAACGTGACCGCGGAGTCGGCGAGGCCGAGTTTCTCGAGGCGCTTAGGGCTGGCGGTCAGCTGCCCGTGGTTACTGGCTTTCTGGAGCGAGCGCACAAGGGGCGTGAGGCGGGCCTCGGTGTCGACCGGCAGGCTGAACTTTTCTTTTACCGTCCAGCTACCGTCGGCATCTTTCGTGATGGTCGCCGATTTGCCGTTGGCCTTCACGACGAAGGATTGCAGGGAGGAGAGCAGGGCCGCCTCGACGAGCGGTTGCTTGGCCGTGGTGGGCTTGGCTTCCTCGCGGCCAAGCCGCAAGGCGGCGAGGGCGAGGAGTCCGAGGACGAGGGTGGCAATGAGCAGGGTTTTGTTGCGCATGGCGGATTACGAGAGTTTGCGGCGGCGGGCCAGAGTGTAGAGGAGGCCGAAGAGCAGGGCGAGGGCCGGGCCAGCGAGCAGGTTAAGGACCTGCAGGCGACGGCCGAGCGAGTTAACGTCTTCGCTGAGCCCGCGGCGGATGACGCGGCGTTCTTCGGAGAGCTTGTCGGCTTCGACTTGGAACTTCTCGATCTCGCGCTGCATCTCGGGCGTGATGACGATACCCTTGGTAGTGGTGCCGCCGGACTGGCGGGAGAGCGCCGTGATCTTGGCATTGGCCTCCTCGAGACGGCGTTCAATCTCGTCGAGCTTCGCTTGGTAGCGGATTTGCGCGACGCGTTCGAGCTCCTGCACCTTCTTGAAAGGACGGAGCGAGGTGCCTTTCGAGCGAAGCGACACGAGTTCGTCACTGCCGCCGAGCGTTTCCAGAGCGCTCACGACGAATATCAGGTTATCATTCACCGGCTCCATGGCCGCCTGACCGCCCACCTGTCGCGGGCGGACGGTGAAGGGGTCCATCATGAAGTCGGAATCAGCGACCACGAGGAGGCGCGCCGGCTTCAGGCTGACCGCGAGGTGTGGGCCGGGCAGGGGCTTGGCGGCCGGCTTCGGGGGTTCGCCCGGTCGAGCTGGTTCCGGGGCGGCGGGCGGCGGTGCGCCTTTCGGAAAGGCCGTGACGAATTCGCCGGAGACCGAGGCGGCGAGCACGCGTGCACGTCCGTCTGGCTTGAAGGCGAGTGCCACTTTCTCGAAGGGGCCAGCGTTGGCGGCCAGTACGCTGATGGCGCCGACGCTGGGTCCGTTGAGGGTGATGAGCGGTTCGAGCTTCAGGCGCTTCTCGGCGCCCGAGATCAGGCTGATCGCGCCGGCTTCCATGAACGCGAGTTCGCGCAGGTCGCTCGTAAGCGGCGAATCCTTGGCGAAGCTGGCCGGGCCGACCGCGAAGGCGGGCTGGTATTGGACCGGCTCGGCGCGGGAGCCGCGGATCGAAACTGAGCTGGCGGTGTCGCCGACGACGGCATCGAGCGCGACGTCGACTCCCCAGGCGCGAAGCATGGCCGGATCGCTCGCGGCCGTCATCGCCATCGGCGCCATCATGAAGGGCATATTACCCTGCGCGAACTTCTGGATGCGCGAGAGCGGGTCGACGGCCGCGAAGACCGGGCCGCCGGCCAGCAGGAACTGGTCGACCGCGTAGGCCAGCTGCTCATCGATATGGTGGGCGTGGACGAGCGCGACGACGGCGACGCCTTTCGGCAGTTCGTTCGCCGTGGTGTTAACCGTGATCACGTCGTAGGTCAGGCCTAGCTCCGCGAGGAGGAAGTCGGCGGGCGTGGCCTGCTGTTCGCCCCCCTGCGGGCCCTGGTTAGTGATCGGCAGGGAACTAATGAGGGCGAGCTTCGGGCGTTCGAGGCGCGAGGCCGAGGTGATCAGCTTCGACAAGTCGAACTCCAGGAAGCGTTCGCGGGAGGGGTCGAGCATCGGCAGGGCCTTGACGGTGTCCGCCTGTTGGGCCGTGAGGCCGAGATAGGCGCTACCTTGAGCGGCGCGCATCGCGGCGAGATTATGGCGTTGTGCGCGCTGTTCTTCCTTGGTGTCGGGCCGGGGGTCGGTGACGACCAGTCGGACCTTGCCTCCGGAGGCGGCCGTGTATTCGCGCAGCAACGTCTCAACGCGGCGGGAGTAGCTTTCGAGGTAAGGGCGAAGCTTCACGTCGGAGCGGCTGACGAAGAGCTCGAGCGTGACCGGTTCGTCGAGCCGGGCCACGATGCGCTTTGAGCCGGGGGACAGCGTGAAGGTATGGTCCGCGGTGAGGTCGGCACGGGCGCCGACGGCGCCGAAGATCAAGTTGACGAAGAAAGCGGCCGCGAGGACGGCGAAGGCGGCGAGCAGGGCTTGGGAGCGATTCATGGTTGGGGTTTCCGATTAGCGGCGTTCGACGATGATGGTACTCAGTCCGAGGCCGGCGAAGGCCATGGAGAGGAAGTAGGCGGCGGGCCGGATGTCGACGAGGCCCAGCGTGAAGGGTTCCAGGTTTCGCCAGAGGCCGATACGACGGAATTCATCGACGCCTCCGGAGCCGAGTATGCCAGCGAGGAGTTCGTCAAACACGCCGTAGCCGACGAGGACGAGGAGGAAGCAGGCAAGGAAGCCTGTGACGAAGGCGATGACTTGGCTTCGGGTCAGCGCGGAGGCAATCGCGGCGATGCCCAAGCAGGCGCCGGCGCAGAGCAGCGAGCCGACGTAGCCAGAAAGAATGACACCCCAGTCGGGGTCGCCGAGCCAGCCGACCGTGAGCGCGACGGGTACGGTCATTAGCAGCGCGCAGGCGAGGAACAGCCAGGCGGCGAGGAACTTACCGAGCGCGGCCTGCCAGACGGTGATTGGCCAGGTGAGTAGTAGCTCGATGGTGCCTTGGCGGCGTTCTTCCGCCCAGAGGCGGGCGCCAGCGGCGGGGGCGAGGAACGCCCAGAGCCAAGGATGGTAGAGGAAGAAACGGTCGAGGCTGGCGACGCCGGACTCGTAGAGGCCGCCGACGAAGAACGCGAGGGACACCGCGAAAGCGTTGAACACCGCGAGGAAGACGTAGGCCAGCGGGGTGCGGAAATAGCCGGCGAATTCACGGCGGAGCATGGCCGTGAAGGACTTGAGTCCGGGCGAGGAGGATTTTTCGGAAGAGGACATAGCGATGAGATTAGGCGGTAAGCTGGCGGAAGACGGCGTTGAGGTCGGTGCCGCGGGCGAGGAACTTGTCGCGGGATTCGTCGCAACGGACTTCGCCCTTCGCAATCACGATGACCCGGGTGCAGAGCTCGCCCACTTCCTCGAGGATGTGAGTGGAGACGATGACGGCCTTGCGCGCGGCCATCTCCTTGAGGATGCGGCGGACCTCGAACTTCTGGTTCGGATCAAGGCCATCGGTCGGCTCGTCGAGGATGAGTACCTCAGGGTCATGGATGACGGCCTGGGCGAAACCCACGCGCATACGGTAGCCCTTGGAAAGCGTGTCAATCGTCTGGGCCGCGACTTCGCCGAGGCGGCAAAGTTCGAGCGTCTGGCGGACGCTTTCGGCCGGGTCGGCCAAGCCGCGGAGGTCGGCGGCGAAGCGGAGGAATTCCCGGACAGTCATCTCGCCATAGGCGGGGGCGCCTTCGGGCGAGTAGCCCAGATGCTGCTTGGCTTGGACGGCCTGCTCGACGACATCGAAGCCCGCGATGACCGCGGCGCCGGCGTCGGCGCGCAGGTGGCCCGTGAGCATCTTCATCGTA